>DATKHW010000144.1:0-4606 GCA_035546275.1 Gemmataceae bacterium | reverse complement strand
CAGGAAGGCCGAGTCCCAGTCGAAGGACAAGACAATCTCTCCACCGGCGGGCAGCGTGAAGGTCTGCAACGGGCTGCCGCCTTGGATGGCCTGGAACGTGCCGGTGATGCCGCCGACCGTGGTGCTGACCGGATGCCAGTTGGCGAGGTAGCCCTGGTTGGCGGCATTTCCAGCGGCGGAATCGTAGAAGATGCCTTGGTTGACGACGGACTCGGCGGCCTGGGCGATTACGCCGTCGTTGAAGAAAGGCTCGTCGGCATAGCCGACGTCGTCGGCGATGACCGTGGACCCGGCCGCAGCTAGCGCACCGATACCGCTGGCAAAGGCCTGCGGCGAAGGCGAAGCGGTGTTGAAGGCCAGCGCGGCGCCAGGGGCGATCGCGTGAGCAATCTCCAGCATGGCACGGCCTTCATCGGTGCCGCTGCCGCTGGGATCGTCGGCAATCACCTGGACGTTGTTCGGCAGGGCGCCGGCGGCCACGGACTCGGAGAGGCCTCCCTGGAATTCGTTGACGGAATCCGAGATGATGCCGATTTTCTCCCCCGTGCCGTTGACGCCTTGAGAGGCGCGGAACTGCGGCCCCTTGATGAGGGCGTCGGCGTTCTGATCGGACAAGCCTTTAGTCATTGGCTTGTAGACCGGATCGACGGAGCCGAAGTTCGGGATCAAGGGGAGGGTGAGAATCTGGTTGATAGGCAACCAGCCCTGCACCATGACCTGACTAGGGTACGTGCCGATCGACGTGAAGCCGGACTGGGCCGTGAGCGCATTGGTCAGGCCGTTGAGGTACGTCCCCAACGTGCTGTGGACGTCCACGAGGACGCGGCCCTGGTTGTCGAACTGCAGGAAGCTGAAGCCGGCTGGGCCGACGTCGCCCGGTCCGCCGGCCGGTCCGCCGGGGGCCGTGCCGGGCCAGTAAACCTTCTGGCCGGGGTTGTACGGCATGGTGAAGCCGGGCGGATAATTGGGCGGCGGCGTCGGCGGGTCGCCGGGGATCGGGATCGCCGTGCCGTACGAAACGCCGTAGGCGAGGTCGAGCAGCGGCTGCGATCCGATGAAGCCCATGTTCGGGTTGACGATCATGGTGGAGATCGCGCTGTCCCCCTCGTTGCCCACGCCGTCATAGACGCGGGCGCGCAGCGAGTACGTCCCGGCGGGCAGCGGATTCATCAGATAGAACGAAGCCGTGCCGTTGGACTGCAGCGTGGCGATGCCGTAATCCGTGTCGCCGGCGTCGGCGAAGCTGCCGTCGTGCTGGAGATCGACGTCGATGTGGACCGTGGAGTTGAGTCCCGAGGGATTGTTGGGCGTCGCCGTGACGGTAAGCACCGGCGGTATGTAGTCGGCCAGGGGCGGCACGGTCAGCGTCACGGTCGGGGGCGTCAGGTCCACGTTGATCGTCTGGGACGCGCTTTCGGGAATGATTCCGGCGCCGCTTGAGGTCGCCTGGATGACGTGCGCGCCCTGCGGCAGAGCGGTCGGCACTTGCCAACTCCACTGGCCGTTGGCGGCCACCGTGGTCGCGCCAGCCGGGGCGCCGTCGATGGTGAAGGTCAGCGTCTCGTTGGGCGCGCCGATGCCGACGAGAATCGGTTTCTGGTCCTTGGTCTGCCAGCCGTTGAGCGGTTGCCCCTGGCTGTTCTCCAATCCCGTGAACTGGACGTAGCCATAGGTCAGCGGCGGCACGCCCTGTCCGGTGCCCGATCCGCCGGAGGAGCCGGACGACCCGCCGCTGCCGCCGCCGCCCAGGCTGCCGGCGCCGCCGCCGCTGGACGAGCCGCCGGTTGGAGCGGCTGGGTTACCGCCGCCCAGCGTCAGCATGTTGCCGGATGAGGAATTCCCCGGGTTGGACAGCGGGGCGGAGGAGCCGCCGCCGCTGGAACTGGACGAACCGCCGCCGGTCGAAACGGCCGGCGAGGCGCCGCCCCCGGAGGTGCTGTTCGTGTGAGCGCCGCCGGTCGTCGGCGGCGAGAACGACAACCCCAGGCCCTTGCCGGAAGACGACGACGCCGAGCCGGTGGTGAACGGATTGGGGAGCGGATCGCCAGGGCCAGCTGTCACACCGGAATCCGGTTGCGACAGCAGAGTGGTCATCGCCATCCCGTCGGCGAAGAGCAGATTGCCGGGTGCCAACCGCCCCTCCAGCAGCTCCAGCACGGGGCGGACGCGGCGGCGTTCACGCGAGTCGGCGGGGAGACGACGGGCAGCCGGACGACGCCGAGCTTGCCGGGACAACCACAGCAGGACGGACAGCACGGTCATGGAGCGGTCTCCGGGATAGAAGGAACGGCGAAAAGACCACCGTATGAGGCCGGGCGCGACCCACAGGCGCGTCCGAATGGGGTACAGCTGTCGGGACGGGGCCCTTGGCGAATCCGGCGTCCTGTCGCATTCAAGTTCCCGCATAGTTGGATGCAGATTGTGAAACTAATCGGGGCGGCGCCCGATTGCAAATGAAAATCGGGCGCTTTGCGCAAAATCTTCCGGCGCGGCGCCGGTACAGCCGGCCGACGTGTCCGGCGACTGGCGAACCGCGCTCGCCGACGCTAAGATTCTTTGCAGCGCCAGTGCAATCAGCGTTCATCCACCCGGGAGGATCGGCCTTGCGTTTGGTTGTGCAGAAATTCGGCGGCACCAGTCTGAAGAACGCGGAGCGCATCATGGCGGCGGCGCGGAAGGCCATCCGCGCCAAGCAGGAGGGCCGGCAGGTCATCGTGGTGGTGAGCGCCCGCGGCGACACGACCGACGAGCTGATCGAATTGGCCCGCGAGCTGACCGATTCGCCGCCGGCCCGCGAGATGGACATGCTGCTGTCCACCGGCGAGCAGATTTCCATCGCGCTAATGGCGATGGCGATCGGAGCGCTGGGCGAGCGCGCCATCAGCTTCACCGGCGCCCAGGTCGGCATCGTCACCGACAGCACGCACACCAAGGCGCGGATCAAAAGCATTTCGACGGCCCGGATGCGCCAGGCGCTGGCCGACGGCCACGTCGTCATCGTGGCCGGGTTCCAGGGCATCAACGACAACGGCGACGTCACCACGCTCGGCCGCGGCGGCTCCGACACCACGGCCGTCGCCCTGGCCGCTGTGATGAAGCACTCGGCGCAAGGGGTCAGGGGACAGGGGCCAGGGGTCAGACCAAACGGCGGCGACTCGCTGACCCCCGACCCCTGCCCCCTGACCCCTTTTGAAGAGGTGGACTGCGAAATATACACGGACGTGGACGGCGTCTACACGACCGACCCGCGCATGGCGCCGGAAGCGCGGAAGATGGAATCCATCAGCTACGACGAGATGCTGGAACTGGCCAGCGTCGGGGCCGGCGTGATGCACTCGCGCAGCATCGAGTTCGCCAAGAAATTCGACGTGCCGGTGCAGGTGCGGTCGTCGTTCAGCGACGCGGACGGCACGTGGATCGTGCCCGAGGCGGAGTGGATGCGCGACGTGGTGGTGTGCGGCGCCGCGCTGGTGCGCGACGAGGCCCGCATCGGCGTCAACGACGTGCCGGACCGTCCCGGCGTTAGTCATCGCATCTTCGACGCGGTGGCCTCGCGCAACATCGTGGTGGACATGATCGCCCAGAGCGTCGGCAGCAACGGCCGGGCGTCGATCGGCTTCACGGTTCCGGCCTCCGAGGTGCGGACGGCCCTCGACGTGCTGCGGCCGATCGCCGCCGAGCTTGGCGCCACCGTGGACAGCGACGAGCAGGTGAGCAAGGTGTCGATCGTCGGGGCCGGCATGAGGACGCACACCGGCGTGGCCGACCGCATGTTCGCGGCGTTGGCGGCGGCCGGCGTCAATATGAAGATGATTACGACCGCCGACATCAAGATATCCGTTTTAGTGGACAAGGCGGACGGCCTGCGGGCGCTGCGGGCGGTCCACCAGGCGTTCGGTCTCCGCGAGCCGCGGCCCGGCGCCGGCAAACCCGCCCCGGCGAGGGGGGGGAGTAAACCCGCTGATTCGGCCTTTGCTAGACGCCCCGCTGGCGGCGCCGAGCCGTCCCGCGACCTGGCGGCCCTGACCGCGCAGCTGGCCAGCATGGAAGACGTGCTGGTCACCGATGTGCTGCTGGCCACGGACCAGGGACGGATCACGGTGCTGAACCTGCCCGATCGCCCCGGCGAATGCTCCGCCATTTTTCAGGCCGTGGCGGCCGGCGGCATCGTGGTGGACATGATCGTGCAGAACTTGAGCAGCGGCAAAGGGCAGCTGTCGTTCAGCGTGCCGCAGCCGGATCTGGAAAAGGCGCTGGCCCTGACGCGAACCGCCACGGCCAAGATCGACCCCGGCGTGACCGTGGGGGCCGACTCGAACATCGCCCGACTGCTGATTCTCGGCATCGGCATGAGGACGCACACCGGGACCGCCCGCAAGATGTTCGGCGCCCTGGCGCGGCGCGGCATCAACATCAGTATGATCAACACCAGCGAAGTCCGCGTCAGCGTCGTCGTGGACGGCCAGCGCGGACCGGAAGCGCTGGCTTGTCTCAAGGAAGCGTTCAACGTGGCCTGATTCCTCCGGTGCATCCTCTTTGTAAGAGGCTGTAATGCTTTGTGGCGGCAAGTTTCCAACTTGCCGGCTCCGATGGGCAAGTTGGAAAC
>DATKHW010000143.1:0-4850 GCA_035546275.1 Gemmataceae bacterium | reverse complement strand
TCGTTCCGAAAGCAACCGAAGGCGAAGTCGTACAGCGGGTGTTCGGCGTGGTGGGCCGCGTTTTGCCGTGCCTTGTCGGGCGGCATCCCTGCCCGCCGCGCGCGGTCCACAAGCAGCATCGTATAATAATTCACCGCATCCATCGCCGGTACGATGCCGAGGAAACGCCCGCCTGGCCGCAACGCCGTTTGGATCGACCGCAGCGCCATTTCCAGCTCGCCGATGTCCGGCAAAATAAGGCTGTTGACCGCGACCGCGACATCCAGCTGACCCGCCAGCGGCGCCAGGTGCGTAAGCGGCCGCTTGAGAAACTCCACGTTTTTCAGGCTGCGGCAACGTTCACGGGCCCGCTTCAGCATGGCCTCGGCGAAATCCACGGCGATCACGCGGCGGAAGTGCTTGGCCAGCAGCGGCAAGAGCGGCCCGACGCCGCACCCGAGGTCGGCCGCTGTACCCTTTTGTGAGTCCGCCAACTGCTCCACGGAATGCGGCAACGGGTTGCGGACGCCGGGCAGGTAAGGGTCGATGAAATCCTGCTCGTAGGTGGCGGCCGCCTTGCTCCAGAAGTGGGATTGGTCCGGCATCGTTGTAGGGGCGGGGTTGCCCCGCCCTTTGACCGTCAAGGGCGGGGTTCCACCGCCCCGACCGCGGAGGTCGTTACACGACGATGTTCACCAGCTTCGTCGGCACCACAATCACCTTGCGCGGCGTCTTGCCGGCCAGCAGCTCGCGCACTTTCGGGTCTGCCAGGGCCAGCGCCTCCAGCGTCTTAGCGTCCACGTCTGCCGGAACTGTGAGCCGATGACGCACCTTGCCGTTGATCTGCACCGGGACCTCAATCTCGTCCTCCTTCGCCAGCACCGGGTCGAACTCTGGCCACGGTTCGTAGGCCAGCGTCTCCTCATGACCCAGCGCGCGCCACAATTCCTCCGCCATGTGCGGGGCAAAAGGACTCAAGAGCAGGACGAACGGTTCCAGCACCATTCGCGGCCGGACTTGCTGCGGCGTCAGATGGTTCGTCAGCTCCATCATCGCCGCGATGCCTGTGTTGAAGCGCATCCCGTCCAGGTCGCCGGTCACCTTCTGAATCGTCTGATGCAGCTTTCGCAGCGTCTCCCGATCCGGCGGCGCGTCCTTGACCGTCTCGGCCAGCCGCGTCTCCTCAGAGCGCTCGTCGATGAATAGACGCCATACGCGACCCAGAAAGCGGTAGACTCCCTCCACGCCGCGCATGCTCCACGGCTTGGTCGCCTCCAGCGGGCCCATGAACATTTCATAGAGCCGCAGACTGTCGGCGCCGTATTCCTGCACAACCTGGTCGGGGTTGATGACGTTGCCGCGGCTCTTGGACATCTTGTAGGCGCGAGCGTCGATGCGGATCGACGGGTTCTCCTTCAGCACGAAACCGTCGCCCTTCTTCTCCACCTGATCCTCGCTCAGCTTCACGGCCTCGTCGCCGCCCGCGTCGTCCTTGCCCAGCGAGATCCACTGGCCGCCCTTCTTGAAGCCGGTGTACTCCATCTCGCCGAGGATCATGCCCTGGTTGACCAGCCGCTGAAACGGCTCCGGGTTGTGGACATGGCCGCGGTCGAACAGCACGTGATGCCAGAAGCGCGAGTACAGCAGGTGCAAGACCGCGTGCTCGGCGCCGCCGACGTACAGGTCCACCGGCATCCAGTATTTCTCTTTTTGCGGGTCGCAAAAAGACTTGTCGTTGCGTGGGTCGAGATAGCGCAGATAGTACCAGCACGACCCGGCCCACTGCGGCATGGTGTTCGTCTCGCGGCGGTAGCGCTTGCCGTTGCGCGTGACGTACAGCCATTCGGCCGGCGCCTTGCCTAGCGGCGGTTCCGGCCTGCCCGACGGCTTGAAGTCCTCCAGGTCCGGAAGGCGCAACGGCAATTCCTCCGGCGACAGCGGTTCCACCACGCCGGTTGGATTGCCGTTGGCGTCGATCTCGTGCAGGATCGGGAACGGCTCGCCCCAGTAGCGCTGCCGACTGAACAGCCAGTCGCGCAGCTTGTAATTGACCTTGGCGGCGCCCAGGTCGCGCTCCGCCAGCCAGGCCGTGATTTTCTTCTTGAATTCGGGCGTCGTGAGACCGTCGAACTCGCCGGAGTTGACGGCGACGCCGTCGCCGATATACGCCTCGGTCAGATTCTCCAGCGTGCTTCCCGTCTGTTTCAGCCACTCGTCCGGCGGGCGGACGACGGTACGGATCGGCAGGTTGAACTGCTTCGCAAACTCGAAGTCGCGCTCGTCGTGGGCCGGCACGGCCATGATGGCGCCGGTGCCGTAGGTCGCCAGCACATAATCCGCAATCCAGATCGGAATTTTCTCCTGATTGACCGGGTTGACGGCGTAGGCACCGGTGAAGACGCCGGTCTTCTTCTTGGCCAGTTCGGTGCGCTCCATGTCGCTCTTGCGCGCGGTCAGATCTTGGTATGATTTCACCGCGGCGCGCTGTTCGGGCGTCGCGATCGCGTTCACCACAGAGTGTTCCGGCGCCAGCACCATGTAGGTCGCACCAAACAAGGTGTCGGGGCGCGTGGTGAAGACGCGGATCGTGCGTCCCTCGCTTGCGCTGCGGGCGCGTAGAGCGAAATCAACCTCCGCGCCCTCGCTCTTGCCGATCCAGTCGCGCTGGAGTTTCTTGATCGACTCCGACCAATCGACCTGTTCCAAATCCTCAAGCAGCCGGTCGCCGTAGGCAGTGATGCGCAGCAGCCACTGCTGCAGCGGCATGCGAACAACGGGGTGGCCTTCCTCCTTCGACTTGCCCTCTTCCACCTCCTCGTTGGCCAGCACCGTGCCGAGCGCCGGGCACCAGTTGACTGGAACCTCGGCTTGGTAGGCAAGCCGCTTGCCATCCTGGAACGCGCGTACCGCCCCTTCACCTTGTGCTTTCACATGCGCCGGTACGGGCAAGTCCGCGATCGGCCGGCCGCGCTTTTGCTCGGGGTCGTACCAGGTGTCAAATATCTGTAAAAAGATCCACTGCGTCCATCTGTAGTAGTCTGGATCCGTCGTATCGACCTCACGGTCCCAGTCGTAGCTGAAGCCGAGCATCCGAATCTGCCGGCGGAAGGTGTCGATGTTCTCCCGGGTGGTCAAGCGGGGGTGCGTGCCGGTCTTGACGGCGTATTTCTCCGCCGGCAGACCGAAGGCGTCCCAGCCCATCGGGTGCAGCACGTTGAAGCCGCGCATGCGCTTGTATCGGGCCAGGATGTCGGTGGCGGTGTAGCCCTCGGGATGGCCGACGTGCAGGCCGGCGCCGCTCGGATAGGGGAACATGTCGAGGATGTAGAACTTCGGCCTGTCCGAATGGTCCGGCGTGCGAAAGGTCTTGTTTTCGGACCAGTATTTCTGCCAGCGCGGCTCGATCGCTTTGGGATTGTAACTCGGCATGACGCCTATCCGCCCTCGCAGGTTCCACGTATCTTTCGGCAAAGGGTTATCCTACGGAAAGGATGCGCCCTGCTGTAGCGGGTTCGGGGCGGCAGAAGAATCCAGATTGCCCTCGTTCCCAGGCTCTGCCTGGGAACGCACTGCCCGGCAGGCTCAGCCTGCCGGATAGAACAGACGCGAGGCAGAGCCTCGCAGGCAGTCCATTCCCAGGCAGAGCCTGGGAACGAGAAGATTTCTCTCTTTTTGTTCGCCCTCCGACGGCGGCGCTGTTACAACGGTAGGATCGACGGCCGGACTCGCTGCGCCGCCGTCCTTTTCCTGAATCGCACAAGGAGAATCGTCATGCGTCGCATCGTATGGGCCGGGGCGGCCGTCGCCCTGGCGGCTTTCCTGCCGGGCCTGACCGGCCGACTGAGCGCGGCCGACGCACCGTTGGCGGGCGTCTGGAAGATCAGCATGCTCAGCCCCGGCCGCGAGGTCCCGTACCTGCTGGTCGAAATCAAGGACAACAACGGGACGCCCGCCGCCGATGTGATTGCATTCATCAACCCCCAGCTAAAAGACTTCAAGGTCGAGAGCATCACAGCCGACGCCGACAAGTCGTTCCATGCCACGCTCACCGGCGCCGGCGCCACATTCGCCGTCGCCGGCTACTCCTCCAAGCCGAGCGAAAAACCCGAGGAATGGCTCGGCTCCATGGCCATCAACGGTCGGCGCTCGCTGATCCGCGTGGAGCGCACCGATATGAAAACGTTGCCGCCGCCCGGCCCGATTTCACCGGCGGTTCAGGCATTGCAAAAGGCCCTTACTACCCCGGATCCGAAGGCGAAGATCGCGGCCCTCAACGACCTCCTGGCCGACAAAGCCACCGATCCCGCCACGGCCCTGAACGCCGACCTGGCCCTGCTGACGGCGCTGACCCAAACCATGGCCGACGCCGAGGACGTACATAAGGCCGCCGATGCGACCGTCGCTCTGGCAACGCCCTACGGGCCGGAGGAGCGCCGCGACGTCCTGCTCAAGGCGGCGCGAACCCTTTCCGGATACGAAAAGACGGCCGCTCTGGCGGTCGATTACGCCCGCTCCGCCGAGAAGCTGTTGGATGCGACCGCCAGCGCGTCGGAGCAAGCCGACGTACTCAAGGCCCTGAAAACCGCTCTGACCAAGAAAGGCGACGCGGCCGAGGCCAAGGACGTGGCAGCCCGCCTCGCCAAGATCGACGATCAGCTCGACGCCGAGTTCCTGCGAGACGCCATTCCTTTCACGCCGACGCAGTTCACCGGCCGCACTAGCAAGAGCGATCGCGTCGCCGTCGTCGAGCTGTTCACCGGCGCCCAGTGCCCGCCGTGCGTCGCCGCGGATGTGGCCTTCGACGCGGTCGGCAAGTCCTACAAGGCCGACGACCTTGTGCTGCTGCAATACCACCTGCACATTCCGGGACC
>DATKHW010000142.1:0-2823 GCA_035546275.1 Gemmataceae bacterium | reverse complement strand
GAACCGGTGGCGCCTGCGCGTTCGGCGAAGATCTTGCCGAGGTCTCCGAGATACTGGGTGCGCGCCCAATCGCGCTGAAGTTCTCCGGCCATCGCCAGCCAAGTGATCGGCTGGGCGCCCGCCGCAACGAGGCGGCGGATGCCCATGTCGTGTGCCTCCACTGACACGCCGCCGGAGGCATCCGTAACGACATAAACATCGTAGCCGTCGCCCATCGCGTGGATGGCCGGCATCGCCAGGCACATTTCCGTCCAGAGGGCGGCGAAGACGACCTTTTTTCGGCCGGTCTTCTTTACGGCCTCGACAACGCGCTCGTCTTCCCAGGCATTGATATAGGTGCGGTTGATCGTCTAATGATCGGGGAAGATGTCCTGAATGCCTTTGAAGATCTGGCCGCCCCGCTCTTCCGTCACCGTCGTCAATATCGTGGGGATGCCGTACGCCTTCGCCGTCATGGCGAGGCCGATGGCGTTGTTGATCACCATCGTCGGCTCGTGGCTGTTGACGTTCGCGAGCTGGAACGGCTGGTGGTCAATCATCACCACCACACAGTTGTCCGGCGTGAGAAGCGCATCCAGCCCGACCTTCGTGTATGCTTGCATGACCCGGTCCCTTTCTAGAAACAGCCGTTAGAACTGACGCGGATCGCCATCCGCCGGTCAGCGGAATTGGGCGAAGCTCTTGCGCAATTCGGCGACGAAGACTTCGGGTTGCTCGAAAGCAGCAAAGTGCCCTCCTTTCGCAACCTCGTTCCAGTAATAAAGCTTGCTATAGGTCCGCTCGCCCCAGACTTTCAGAGGCCGGTATAGTTCGGCGGGAAAGACGCTCACGGCGACGGGCATGTCGAGCTTCTGCGTTGAAAAGTCTGTAGCGAAACTTTCAAAATAGAGCCGCGCCGAAGAGGCCCCCGTGTTGGAAAGCCAATAGAGCATGATGTTGTCGAGCATCTCGTCGCGCGACGGCGCCGGCGCGTCGTTGGGGTCGGACCACTGGTCCAACTTTTCGTAGATCCATGCGGCCTGGCCGACCGGCGAGTCGGAGAGGCTGTAGCCCAGTGTCTGCGGCCGCGTGCCCTGGACCCTGGCATAGGCCGAGCCGTTGTCGCCGTACGCGACGAGCTTCGCGAGGGCGACCTTTTCCTCAGCGCTTGGCTCGCCCTCGATGGGGGGCGGAAAGAGAATCGGAAGGTTCATGTGGACGGCCTTCAGGCCCTCCACATGCTGTTTCGCCATCCAGGTGGTCACGCCGGCGCCCCAGTCGCCGCCTTGGGCGACATAGCTTGTGTAACCCAGGCGCTTCATGAGCACGGCCCACACCCGCGCAATACGCGGTAATCCCCATCCGCGTTCGGCCGGCTTGTCGGAGAATCCGAAGCCGGGGAGCGACGGCACGACGATGTGGAAGGCGTCCTCTACTTTGCCACCGTGAGCCGTGGGATCAGTCAGAGGACCCGCGACGTTGAGGAACTCAATGACCGACCCCGGCCATCCATGGGTCAAGATGAGCGGAAGAGCATTTGGATGTTTCGATCGCACGTGCAGGAAATGGATACCGAGACCGTCGATCCTGGTCCGGTATTGAGGCACCGCGTTGAGCCGTCGCTCCAGGCGGCGCATGTCGTAGCCGGAGAGCCAATACGCCGCGAGCGCCTTCATCTTCGCCAAAGGCACGCCTTCGGACCAGTCGTCGACCGTCTCCTTCTCGGGCCACCGGGCTGCGTCAAGGCGTGCGCGCAGGTCGACGAGCGCGGCGGCTGGAATGGCCAGGCGGAATTTCTCCACCGCCTCCGAGGCGGGCGGCAACGTGATTTCGGCGCCTTTGGCCGCTGCTTCGCCCGGGGTAGCCAGAGCCGTGCCCAAGCCGACTGCGCCCAGCCCGGCAGCGGCGAGAAGCACACCGCGACGGGAAGTCTCTTCTGTCATGTTGACCTCCATTAGTTGTGAGCCGTTGGCGCCGGCTTCATCGTGGCCGCGCGCGGAGGCCTCGATCGAGTGCAGGTCGGCCTAGGGCCGAAGGTTGATCACCGGAGCTTGAAGACGAGGATGGTGCCGCTTTGAGCCACCGCGGTCGCTGGCGCGCCGACCTTCTCGAGGCCGGTCTGAAGGCCTCGTGCGTCAAGATCCCAGCCCGTCGTGATGGCGACATACTGCTCGCCATCGACCGCAAATGTCGTGGGGACACCTTCAGCGCCGGACGGCAGCGGGAAGCTCCACAATTGATCGCCAGTGCGGGCGTCAAACGCCCTGAACTGGCGATCCGGAGTCCCGCCCGCGAAAAGGATGCCCCCGCCCGTGACCAGCAGCGGCGACCAGAGCACGGTCTTGAAATTGTGCTGCCAGACGCGCTTGCCCGTGTTCAGGTCCCAGGCTTGCAGTTCTCCGACGTGATCGGCCGCGCCAGGGCCGGCGCGGACCGACCCGAAAATGCTGTCAACATCGTACCCTACATAGAGCCCCTTGGAGTCCTCGTCAGGGACCTGACCTTTCGGGAGGTACGCGCAGACGTTGTTGTTCGCCGGGATGTAGAAAAGCTGTGTCTGTGGGCTCCACGCCTCGGGAGGCCAGTCCTTGCCGCCGCCAATGCTCGGGCAAAACTCGCCGCCCTGTGTCGCCCCCGGTCGCTTGGACTCGTCGACCGTCGGACGGCCCGTCGTCGGGTCTATCGACGTGAAGACGTTGTTGTTTGCGAACGGAAAGGCGTGCAGGAACTTTAGGCGATCGCGATCCAGGATCCAAAGGTAGCCGTTCCGACCCGCGTGCGCGGCCGTCTTGGTGAGCTTCCCATCGACCTCCGTGTCGATAAGGAGCGGCGCGGAGACTTCGT
>DATKHW010000141.1:0-5553 GCA_035546275.1 Gemmataceae bacterium | reverse complement strand
ATGCGGCGAGGTGCTGGGCGCTCTGTGGGACGCGAACCCGTCGGATTGGTTTGGGCCGATTCATATCCTCGGCTACGTCGCCGGCTTCGTCCTCGCCTGGGTGTGCGCGTCCTTCGTTTACCGCTTCCGCCACGCCATTACGCCGTCGGTACTCAAGGGCTTCTGGGTGGCCGGGCTGCAATGGGCCATGCTGACGCTTTATCTTTCGCTCTTGGCCGGGATCGGTTTCTCCGCCCTCTCCGTCTGGCACATGCTTGGCTATCCGGGTTGGCACGCCGCACCGAAACCGGCGGCCGCACTGGTCGCCCCCGCCGCCGTCGATCGGTCATGATCCTCGAAGGCATCGTCACCACCGTTTCCCCAGCCGGCCGCGTCAATATCGCGCCGATGGGCCCCCGCCTTCTCGACGACCCCTACGCTGAGCCGCGGCGCTTTATGCTGCGTCCTTATCGTACCGCTCATACCTGTGTAAACCTGCTGGCTCACGGCGAAGGCGTGCTTCACGTGACCGACGACGTGTTGCTGCTGGCCAAAGCCGCCGTCGGCGAACCGGAACCGCCGCCGCTATTGCGGCCGGCCGAACACGTGCGCGGTTGGGTGTTGGCCGATGCGTGCCGCTGGTATGAGTTCCGCATCACGTCCTGCGACGATCGGGCGGAGCGCACGGAACTGGAAGCCGAGGTGGTGCACACTGCCCGCGGCCGAGATTTCTTCGGCCTAAATCGGGCCATGTACGCCGTGGTCGAGGCCGCCATCCTGGCGACGCGGGCGGCGTTTCTGTCGATGGACGAAGTCCAGGCCGAGTACCGCAAGTTGGCCGTTCTCATTGAAAAGACCGGCGGGCCGCGGGAGCGCGAGGCGTTTGCGTTTCTGCAGCATACAATCAGCCGCGAAGGGATCGGGGTGAACAGCCGGGGGCGCGAGCCTCTGGAAGGCCGGGCGCCAAATCGAGGACCGACATGAACAAGCTTGTGAATGACGAGGGTTTGAACATCCTGTTTCGCGAAGCCCGAACGCACAACGTCTGGCTGGACACGCCGGTAGACGAAGCGCTGCTGCGCCAAGTTTACGACTTGGCGAAAATGGGGCCGACCTCGGCGAACATGTGCCCCATGCGCATCGTCTTCGTCCGGTCCAAGGAAGCGAAGGAGAAGCTGAAGCCCGCCCTGGACGGCGGCAATGTGGACAAGACCATGAAGGCGCCCGTCACGGCGATCATCGGCATGGATGTCCACTTTTTCGAGCAGCTGCCAAAGCTTTTCCCCCACGCGGACGCCAAGGCGTGGTTCAAGGACCTGCCGGAAAACGTGCTGGAATACACCGCACTGCGGAACGGCTCGCTGCAAGGCGCCTACTTCATGCTGGCGGCGCGCTCGCTGGGCCTGGATTGTGGGCCGATGTCGGGCTTCAACAACGCGAAAGTGGACGCGGCCTTTTTCGCTGGGACCACGATCAAATCGAACTTCCTCTGCAACCTCGGCCACGGCGACCCCAGCAAACTCTACCCGCGCTCGCCGCGCCTTAGCTTCGATGAAGCGTGCCGGATAGTATGATTAGCCCGCGGGCCCTGCCAGACCGCAAAGCGATGTCCCGCAAAATTGCCATCGGCGTTGTGCTATGTGTTGTGCTGGTCGGCCTGGCGGCATGGTGCGCCCGCCGTCCAGCGGCCGGGCCGATCGCTCCAGATCCAAGCAGCGATGCGCCGCCGCTGGCTGACGCCCTGGAAAGCCGATTCGCGTCGCAGGTGCGGCCGGTTCTCGAGCGCCATTGTTTTGGCTGTCATGGCGCCCAAAAGCGCCGCGGCGATCTCGATCTTAGCCGCTACACGACCACCGCGGCCGTCGCCGGCGGCCTCGGCGAATGGGAAAAGGTGCTGAGGCGACTGAAGGCGGAGGAAATGCCGCCCGAAGGCGCCGCGCACCGACCGACGGCCGAAGAGCGCGCAGCCGTGATCGCCTGGATTCAGGATCTTCGCGATCGGGAAGCGCAGCAGAGCGCCGGCGATCCGGGTTCCGTCCTGGCGCGCCGGCTGAGCAACGCGGAATACGACTATAGCGTCCGCGACCTGACCGGCGTGGACATCCGGCCGACGCGCGAGTTCCCTGTTGATCCCGCCGACGAGGCCGGTTTCGACAATTCCGGCGAATCGCTGACTATGCCGCCGGCGCTGCTCAAGAAGTACCTGGCGGCCGCGCGGCTTGTCGCCGACCATGTCGTTCTAACGCCGGATGGGTTCGTCTTCGCCCCCTTTCCCGCCGTGACCGACACCGACCGCGATCATTACTGCGTCCAGCGCATTATCGACTTTTATGACCGTCATAAGGTCGATTTGGCCGATTACTTCCTGGCGGCGTGGAAATACCGGCGGCGCGAACATCTCGGGAAGCCCGACGTGGACCTCGGCCATCTGGCGGCCGAGGCGGGGCTAAGCGCGAGATACTTGGCAATGATCTGGTCCGCCCTGAACGACGCGGATGAATCAGGTCCGCTGGCCGCGATCCGCAAGGTGTGGCGGGACTTGCCCGACGCTGGGGCGCGTCCGGGCTGCGAGCGGCTTCGCGATCTGGTGCTGCGACTGCGGCGGCAGCTGAAGCCGAAGGCCGCGAAGCTGCATGTGGACGGCGTTTCCGACGGCAGCCAGCCGTTTGTCTTGTGGGCCGATCGGCAGGCGGCCGGCCAGCATTGCCGTTATTCGGGAGAGGTTTTAGGCGATTTGCGAAATCTGGCCGATCAGCTGCCCAACGACGCCGGCTTGGCGAAGCTCTTCACGACCGACGAACTCGATCGCGGCGCCGTGGCACGGCTGCGGGCCGGCCTGGAGAGCTTCTGCTCCGTGTTTCCCGATGCCTTCGTCGTCTCCGATCGCGGGCCGTACTTCGATCCGAGCGCCGCCGGTCAGGGTCGGCCGCTCACGGCCGGCTTCCACTTGATGCAAGGCTATTTCCGCGACGACGGGCCGCTGTACGACCTGATTCTCGATGACGGCCAACGGTGCGAGCTGGATCGCCTGTGGGACGAGCTGGATTTCATCACGCTGGCGCCGATGCGGCAGTACCACGATTTCATCTTCTTCGAACGGGCCGAGCCGCCGCGGTTCATGCACGACGCCGAATTCGACTTCGCGCGCTCCGAAGACAAGGACGCCGCCTCCGAAGCGAAAATGTCCCGCCTGGAAATGGTTTACTTGGCGCGGGCCCGCAAACTGAAGGCCGGGGATGAGGCGCTGGCGGCGATCGAATCCTATTTCTCCGACATTTCGGCGCGAATTCGGCGAGTCGAGCAAGCCCGGCTTGAGGCCGAACCGAAGCAGCTGGACGCGCTGGTTCAATTCACACAGCGGGCTTATCGCCGACCTCTTTCTCCCGGCGAGCGTGACGATATCCTGGCCTTTTACCAGAAAGTGCGCCGAGAGAACGACCTGAGTCACGAAGAGGCGCTCCATGACGCGCTGGTGAGCGTACTGATGTCGCCGCACTTCTGTTATCGCATCGACCTCGCCGAGCCCGGGGCCGACGTGCGGCCGCTGTCGGACTACGCACTGGCCAGTCGATTGAGTTATTTCCTCTGGTCGAGCATGCCCGACGCCGAGCTTCTATCCCATGCCGCGGGCGGCGATTTGCACCAGCCACAAGTGCTGGCGGCCCAGGCGCGGCGGATGCTCCACGACCCACGGGTGCGCGCCCTGGCGACCGAGTTCGGCGGCAACTGGCTGGACTTCCGCCGCTTCGAGGAGCACAACGCGGTGGACCGCTCGCGGTTTCCGAGCTTCACCAACGATTTGCGATCCGCGATGTTCGAGGAGCCGATCCGCTATTTCATGGATGTTGCGGAGCGCAATCGTTCGATTCTGGATTTCGTCCAGGGCGATGACACGTTCGTGAACCGCGTCCTGGCCCGGCATTACGTTATGCCGGAACCGCAGGGGAACGAATGGGTCCATATGGAGGACGCCGGACGATATGGCCGCGGCGGGCTGTTGCCGATGGCCGTCTTCCTCACCAAGAACGCACCTGGCCTGCGCACCAGCCCCGTCAAACGTGGCTACTGGGTCGTGAAGCGGCTGCTGGGCGAAGTGATTCCACCGCCGCCGCCGACCGTGCCGCAGCTGCCGACGGATGAAGCGAAACTCGGCGACTTGACGCTGGCCCAGACCCTCGCCCGTCATCGGGCCGACCAGAGCTGCGCCGCCTGCCATAGCCATTTCGACTCGATCGGCCTGGTTTTCGAGAACTACGGACCGATCGGCGAGCGGCGAAGCAAGGACCTGGGCGGACGGCCGGTGGAGACGAATGCAACCTACCCGGACGGCGTGGAACGGAGTGGGCTAGCGGGCTTGCGGCAGTATCTGCGCGACAAACGGCAGGATGATTTCGTAGAGAACCTCTGTCGCAAGATGTTTTCCTATGCGCTCGGTCGCAGTCTGCAACCGTCGGACGAGAAAGCGATCAACGCGATGAAGAACCGCCTTACGGCGGACGGCTATGCATTCGACAGCCTGATTGAAGCGATCGTCACGACGCCGCAATTCCTGAACAAGCGGGGGCGCGACGATCCACGGGAGCCGCATTGAATAACGAGACGCGATGCGGCGCCCTTTTGTCAGCTTCGGCGCCAGCAAGAATCTTTTCGATTCCGCAGGATTTCGTATTATTTGCTTGACAGCAGCCGGCACAAGCGACAATCTACCATCCTTACGCGGCAGTATGCCTTCCGACGTGCCCACTGTAATATGCCGTGCCCAGGCTTGTCTTTTCTGGGTGCAGCGGCGGTGCCGTGTCGCCCTCCGAGCAGTTCGCCCCATCGACTTCGTGCATCTTTGAGGGGAGCACCGAATGACTCGGTTCAACGGGACGAATGGGCGGCCGTGGTGTGTGCGGGGGCCTATCTTGGGGGCATTGCCCGCGATGCTTGCGGTCGCATGCCTCTATCAGTGTGAACGGGCACATGCCGGGCTTGTCATCACCCCAACCTTCACGGCCAACTTCGACGCCGATTTCGGCGCGAACGCCGCCGCGGCGCAAACCGCTTGGATAGCCGCTGCGAACGTTTACAGCTCCAATTTCAGCGATAACATTCACATCAACATTACTGTGGATGCCGTTTCCGGAACGAGTGTTTTTGGCGAGAGTTCCACGGCCCTTGTCTCAACGACCTACGCAAATATGCGTAACCTGCTTGTGGCAGACGCAAAAACTGCCGACGATTTCACCGCTGTCGGCCCGGGCGGTTCGGTGAGCGCCGCAGACCCCACTGGCGGCGCCGGAACGTGGTGGGTGTCGACAGCGCAAGCCAAGGCGATCGGGCTGATTTCGGACAGTTTGACGAACAATGACGGCACTACCACATTCGGCGCCGGCAATCCTTTTACGTTTTCCGGCCCCATCGCTGCCGGCACCTATGATTTTCAGGGCGTCGCCGCTCATGAAATCTCCGAAGTCATGGGCCGCCTTGGCCTCTCCGGGGCCACGGTCGGCGGTCATAGCCCTTCATATAGCCTGCTGGATCTGTTCTCTTATACAGGTGCCAACTCGCGCGGGCTGGGCAACGGCGCGG
>DATKHW010000140.1:0-24404 GCA_035546275.1 Gemmataceae bacterium | reverse complement strand
CCCGGCGGAGGTGCAGGACCAATCCAACTCTCCCAGGCAGCGCACGTGAGTTCGACACGTCGCGGGCGATGCGACCGGAGCAGGCAACGCCGAAAGCCGAATTGACCTCGGCGTGTCGGACGGCAGCAGGTTGCGCGAATCACCCGGGTTTCTTCGGTCGAAACGACCGCCGCGCGCAGCACGTAGACTATCCCGAAGTGCTGGGCGGCTGAAAGCGCCCTGCAGTGCGGGCATGCGTGGGCGCCGGCCGCTGTGGCGGCGGTACGACCGGTCGAGGAAAAGCCGGAACTCCTTGTAAGAAAGCCGGAACCCATTTCTCGCTTGCAAACCGCATTGATATCGGCGAGGATCACAGGCGCTGGTCAACCCCGACGAGGGCGATTCCGGGTTGCCGCCTCCCACAGCCGACCTGTCGCCGCAGAAGCCTATTTAACCTGTATCGCGGCCGCCGCTGCTGCAGCACCTTGTTCGGGCCGGCGTGGCCTCCGTTCGACTCCTGATCTTTTGTCTCGCGCGGGCATCCACGCCGGCAAATGGCGGCGTCGGCGCCTGCTCACGGCGCCCCGGCTTTGCGCGCTGCTTCGGGGTCAATCTTCTTCAGAGCCTCGGCGGCCCGGAATTGAACGTCCTTGTCCTCGTCCTTGAGCGCTTCAATCAGCGAGGGAACGGCAGGCTTAGCCGCGGCGCCCATCTCACCGAGCGCCCAGGCCGCCGAGTGCCGAACCCGCTCATCGCGATCCTTCAGCAAGTCGGTGAGAGCCGGCGCCTCTCCCTTGGCCTCCGCGCCCATCCTGCCCAGGGCTGCGGCCGACCACTGGCGAACCGCGCCGTGCGTGTCCTTCAGGGCCTCTCCCAGCGCCGGAATGGCCGTCTTCGCCGCCGTACCC
Organism: Gemmataceae bacterium; assembly: GCA_035546275.1. Taxonomy (GTDB): domain Bacteria; phylum Planctomycetota; class Planctomycetia; order Gemmatales; family Gemmataceae; genus UBA4732. The sequence goes on along the minus strand of DATKHW010000140.1, from coordinate 23,517 downwards.
AGTTCCATGAGCGCCCATGCCGCGCATTCGCGGACCCGCTCGTCCTTGTCCTTGAGTGCTTCCACAAGCGCCGGCGCCGCCGTCTGGGGATCGCCGGCGATCTTCCCCAACGCGGTGGCCGCACTAGAACGAACAGCGCCGTGGTGATCCTTCAAAGCCTGGACGAGGACTGCCACAGCGGTCTTGGCCCCTGCGCCGATTCGCCCCAACGACGCCGCCGCCGATTCTCGCACGCGCTCGTCGTCGTCCTTAAGGGCATCGGCGAGGGCCGGCACAACCGCCTGCACAGGAGCACCAACTTTACCGAGCGCGGCCGCAGCCCATTGGCGAACAGCCCCGCTGTCGTCTTTCAAGGCTTCCACCAAGGCTCCAGCCGCACTCTTGGCGTCTGGGCCTAGCCGGCTCAACGACCAGGCGGCGGCTTCGCGAACGCGCTCATCCTTGTCCTTTAACCCTTCGGTCAGCGGTGAAACCAGGCCTTTCGCATCCGCGCCGATACGAATCAGCGCCGTGGCGGCGGCGACGCGCACACCGGCGTGGTGGTCTTTCAAGGCCTCGGTCAGGACAGCCTGGGACGCTTTGGCCTCCGGGCCAATTCTCCCCAAGGCTTTGGCGGCCGCATAGCGAACGTGCGCTTCTTTATCCTTGAGCGCGTCGGTCAGCGCCGGCACAGCGGCCTTTTCCGCGGGACCGAACCTGTCCAACATGGAAGCGGCCGCCCTGCGCACGTTGGGGTTATCGTCTTTCAGCTGGGCAATCAACTGGCCAATCGTAGTCCCCTCGATCAGCGGTTCTTGTTCGTCGGCCCGCAGCAAAGGCGCGCCGGGGAGAGTGAGGCCGCCCAGGCCCGCGGCTGCCGAGGCGGACGCTTTCAGGAAGAATCGGCGCGAGGCAGCGGAATCCGGCGTCATGGTGCAACCTCTCTCGCTAATTGATCCGACGTCGAGCCCACAAATAGGATCATCTGCATCGCTAATACGGCTGGCAGTTGGCGTCGGGCGCACAGGGCGGCGAGCAGTTCGGCGTACAGGTGGTCGGCGGACAACCTCCCTGGGGGTCACAGGGGCCATCCGGCGGACAAGGATAAGGTTGGCAGTCATCCGCCGCCTGCGCGTGCATGGCGCGGACCTTGCGGCGGAATTCCGCCAGCATTGCGGCCTGAAGAATGCCCGCCAGTCCGCATCGGACGTCTCCAAGCCGCGTGGCGCGAGCAAAAACACACGGAAACACGTCGCCGCGTGAAGTGACGCAAAGCCGGCCTCGCCAGCACTGGCCGCACAATTCTTCGTAACGCTCTTCTTCGCCGCCTAAGTGAACAAGATCGCCCCGGCCCACGCCGCGCTGGCGATCCACGCGAAATTCATTCACACCCAGCGTCTTCAGGAAGTGGATCGCGCGCGGTGCATGGCCGGCATTGCGCTCCGTCTCAATCACGCCCACGCGAATGGGAAGCCCCGCTGCCACGACCGTTTCGATGCCGTGGACCGTTCGCTGCCAACTCCCTTTTCCCCGCGTGATCTGTTCGTGGATTGCCGGGTCGTCCGAATAGAACGACGTTGCTACGTGAACTCGGTTGCGCTGGAAGCAGCAGACCAGCTTCTGTCCCAGCCGGGTGGCGTTGGTGAAGACTTCGATGAATTGAAATCCCCTGTGGTTTGCGTGGTCCGCCAAGTCGTCCAAACGCGGGTGCATGGTGGGCTCGCCGCCGATGAACTGAACCTGTCGGCAACCCAGTTCTGCGGCCTCGTCGATCGCGCGCGCCCAGTCTTCGTAGGCCATGTCGCCGTACAGATCCACGTCCGGCCCGGAGTCGGCGTAACAATGCGTGCAGAGAAGATTGCATTTGCCCGTGATCTCCAGCCATAGAAAGCGCACGTTATTCATCGCGGACGTGTCATGAATGTTTTCGGCGGCCGTCATGAGATTGCTCCTTCAGACCCGTCAGGTGCAGGCAAGCGCAGCGGCCAGGCGGCCGGTGCGCCGTTGTCTCCCTTAAGTCGGCAAAACGCTGGGCGCAGGGGAAACCTGCGCCAGCTTTGTCCGCTTTGGGCCGAACGTCAAGCTCGCCTGCCGGGAGCCGAGCCGGCGACCGCCGACTGCAGCCACGGTCATGCGCAGCGCGTCGTTCGGCGGCGGCCGATGGCGATTGTACGCGGGGGGCGCCGTTACGGCCGCACCGCATCCGCCAGCCGGTACTCCATGAACGCCATCACGTCCGCGGCCCCCACGACGATCCGCGGATGATGGATGCCCCGCAGCATCGCATCAACGAGAGATAAGGGCGGTGGCGGCGATCTGCCGCGGCGGGTTCAGGTCGGGGTCGGCGCGCATCGCGACGGCTACTTCCTTCTTGGTCACGAACAGCGTGTTGCCGACCCGCACCGGCTTGAGGACCGCCGCCCCTATCGGTCGCCCGCCATGGCTCGCGTCTCCAGCTGCCAGCCGTAAAGGTCGCGCGACCAGCCGGGCGGCACAAAGAGCGCAACCGGCTTGCCGTCGCGGACCAGCCGCAATTCCTTGGTCTTGTCGCCAACGCCTTCCGCGCGTTTGTCGTCCAGGAATTTGACGGCGCACGCGACCGGCTGGTTGTCGTAGGTCAGCAAAACGTCCCCCGTTTTCAGATCGAACTCCTCCGGCTCAAAAGGGCTGCGCACATGGTCCGTCACGACCACCTGGGTTCGGATCGGTTTGCCGTCCAGGTCGACATACGTCGAATCGGTGTGATTGCCTTCCTTGTCGAAAGCGAACGTCGCGCGGGTGTAGCCGAGCTTGCCCAGTGTGGGTTTGTCGTCGAGGCCCAGGTAATTGACTTCGATCACATCGCCGAGGTCGTCGTACTTGCGGAGGACTCGTGCGGCGCCCTGTCTGTCGAGCGCGGGCTTGCCGTCCACGCCGAAAGACGCCGTCTCGGTCAGGTTGTCGCGGTCGTCGTACACGCTCGTTTCCCGGGCCACGCCCCTCGTCGTTTCCAGCGTCGGCTTGCCGTCCACGGCGAAGTAGGCGTGGTCGATGACGTTGTCGTGGTCGTCGTATGCCATCGTCTCCCGGGTGATGCCTCGCGGTTGATACACGGCCGGCTTGCGGTCCGGCCCCCAGAAGCACATCTCCGTGATGTTGCTCCGGGCGTCATAGGCGCTGGTGACTCGGGCGTAGCCGTTGACGCACGACGCCGGCTTATCGTCCAGGCCGTAGCATTCGTATTCGATGCGGTTGCCCCGCTCGTCGAAGGCCATCGTGGCCCTCCATAATCCGGCCTCGTGCACGATGGGTTTGTCGTCAGGGCCAAAAGCGCGGACGTCGATGAGGTTGCCGCGGGCGTCGTACCGACCGCGGCCCTTTGCATAGCCTTCCTTGTAGATCGTGGGTTTGCCGTCGAGGCCGATGGCGCCCCACTCGATGAGGTCGCCCCGATCGTCATAGGTCGTGATCCATTTTGCGTCTCCGTCTGAACTCGGAACAGGCTGACCATCCGGGCCAAAATAAGCCTTCTCGATGCAGTTCCCGTGCGAGTCATATGTTTGGGTCCATCCGGCTGCGCCCAAAGATTTCATGCGAACCGGCTTGTTTTCGGCATCGGGATACTCCGTTCGAGTAAGGTCGCCCTGCGCATCGTATGTGGAAGCCATCTTGGCATATCCTTGCTTGCACGCCGCCGGTGCTCCTTGGGGGCCAAGACAGTGCGTCGCCGTCGGCAGGCCGCGCGCGTCGAGGTCGTATCGATAGCCGTAGGCGCCGTTATTGTCCGGTCGTGGCTTCCGGCCGCTGCGATCCAAGAAGCGAACCTCGGTGGCGAAGCCTTGGTCGGACCGGGTGTATTCCACGTAAGCAACGCCTGACGCGGTGCGCGTCAGCTGGAAGCCGCGCTTGTCGGTGAATTGAGCGAGCGTGGGCGTCGTGTAGTGGAAAACCCAAACGACCTCACCCTGCGGGTCGAGCGCGACCTCTTCGACTAGCTGGCCTGTCTCGTTCCGACGATACTCGTAGCAGCTAGCGCGACGAAGCTTTGTGTCGCGGGAGAAGACGTCCAGACTGTTCACATGTCGCCAGGTCGTTTGGAATGCAGGAACGCCGTGGCCGTTGACCGCGTCCATTTTTTCCACCTTGCCGTCGCGGCGGTAGAACCGATACGTCACCTCGCGATGTTTCGACTGCTCCTCCGTGACCGGCCCGATCCCCTCCGGCACGCCCCGGCGCTTCACGAAGTTGGCGTAATACTCCACCTTCACCTGGTGGGCTTCCTGCTCGGCCCGCTTGCGTTCCTCCTCCTGCCGGCGGGACGCCGCGTCGCGCTGCCAAAGCCACGCGCCCACGCCGACGCCGGCCCCGACGACCAGGACGCATAGCGCGAGCATTGCGGCGGCCACCGGCCGACGGCGGACCCATTTCCCGGCCCGCTCCACGGCGCCGACGCGCCGCGCCCGGATCGGTTCGCCCTTCAGGAAACGCCGCAGGTCGTCTGCCATGTTGCGCGCGCTGGCGTAGCGGCCGCACGGCTCCTTGGCCATCGCCTTCAGGCAGATCGTTTCCAGGTCGCGTGGGATCGCCGCATCCACCCGCCGCGGCGCTCTGGGATCGTCGTGCAGGACCTGGTGCAGCAACATTCGGGCATTGCCCTTGAACGGCATCCCGCCCGTCAGCATCTGGTACAGAATAACTCCCAGGCTGTACACGTCGCTGCGGCCGTCCACGCGGTGCGCCTCGCCGCGGGCCTGTTCCGGACTCATGTAGGCCGGCGTGCCCAGCACCTGGCCGTCCAGCGTCATGGTGATCTCGCCGGCCGCGCGTTTGGCCAGGCCGAAGTCCATGACGTGCGGCGCTCCCTCCGCGTCGAGCAGGATGTTCGACGGTTTGACGTCGCGGTGAATCACGCCGTGGTCGTGGGCGAATTGCAGGGCGTCCGCGACGGCGCCGACCAACTCGGCCGCCTGCCGGTGCGAGAGCCGGTCGCCGGTGATGCGGTCGGCCAGCGTCATGCCCTGGACGAACTCGCTGACGAGGAACGGGAGGCTCTCGTGCTGTCCGACCTCGTAGACCGACACGATGCTGGGGTGGCGCAGCTGGGCCACGCTGCGGGCCTCGCGGAGGAAACGGTCCAGATCGGCGCCGTCGCCGAGGTTCCCCGCCCGCGGGACCTTGACGGCCACTGTGCGGTCCAGCTCTGGGTCACGGGCCTCGTAGACGGCGCCGAAGGCGCCCTGGCCGACGAGTCGCAGCAGTTCGAAGCGGCCGACCTTCTGGCCGGGCCGCGGCTTCCAGTCCGCCGTCGAACCGCCTTCGAGGCGGAAACTGGAGCCGCACGACGGGCACGCCACCTCGTCCCGCGGCTTGACGTGAATCAGCTCGATCGGGTTCTCGCAATGCGGGCAGATGATGTGCATGGCAGAGACTCCGCGCCGGCGTCGGCCGGGTGAGTCTACGCCTTGGGAGGGGCGGATTCAAGGCAAAGCCGCGCCGTGCCTCCCAGCCGCCTCGTCGTTGGCCTTTACGACGCCGTTCCCCACCCCGCGCCGTTTGCCTTTCGGCCGGTGAGGTCGTATATTTGCGCGGCAATGCGGGAGAGCGTATTGGGCAGAGGCGCGGGGTTGCTGGGCTGCTTCCCCATAAGGGAGCGGCGGCGTAAACCCTGTCTCCCGCATTTGCAGGCCGCGGACCGCGGCGGATCGCGCCGTTAAGTCCAAACCTTGGCCGCCCCCCTCACTTCCCTTGCTGCCGTCGCCCGGCTGTCGCTCTGCATGCGCTCTGCCGCCTTCCCGTCCGCGCCATCGAGAATCAAGATGTCCGAAACTCCGTTCGCGTCGCGGCGTTTCCCCCGCGGAAAACGCTGCCGGGCCAAAAAGCAGTCGCACCGCGTCCGCCCGCAAGTCGAAAGGCTGGAGGACCGCGTCGTCCCGAGCTACTTCCCGGACACGACCAACGGCATCCACATATTCGAGGACCAACTGCCAAGCGGCATGTCCAACGCGATGGTTCAGTTTCTGGCCGCCCACACGGACGGCACGCAAAAGGAGCTGCTCAGCCAGACCAACCAGTTCCGGGCCATCAACCCGAACTTCACGGTGCTGCACTACCAGCTGGGCACAAGCAACAGCCCGTTCGATTACATCATCAACGACCAGTGGGCCAGCGACTGGAACTACGTCAACCAGCAGGAGAGTTGGTTCGCCCACCAGACCTATTCCGGAGAGCCGCAATCCGCCGGCGACCTTGCCAGCGGCCGGGTAGGCAACAGCACAGGTCTGGACCTGGCCGACATCGCCGATCCCGCCTGGCAACAGTACACGCTGAACCAGGTGTTCCAGAACATGGCGGCCACCGGGTCCAACGGCTGGTTCGCCGACAGCTACACGTTCGGCATCGGCGGGGGCGGCCTCGACGGCAACATCCCGACTCGCTACCAGGGGACCAACGCCGCCAACCCGGCGGACTGGCCCGGGGGCGTGACATGGACCACGCAGCTGGGGGACTGGGCTCAGGCCATCGAAAACGCCTTCGCTCAGCACAACGCTACGTACGGCACGGATTACAAATTCATCCCCAACCTCGACGCCCGCGTCACGTCCTGGGAACCCAACTGGTACGACAACGCCAACGGCGTCCCGTTCATCGACGGCGGTTTCCTGGAGGGCTTCGGCGAGTACACCGACACGTACGACTGGACGCTGTCGATGAACCGGGGGTTGAACCTTACCGACAACGGCAAGATCGTTATCATGCAGCCGTACCCGTCGGCGGACCCGACCACCGCGGCCGGGCAGCAGCAGGTGAATTTCTTCCTGGGCACGTACCTGCTGCTCAAGGGCGACCAGACCTACCTGAACATCGATTACGGCGGCGGCGCCCAGTATTTCCCGCAATACGGGCTGAATCTAGGAGCGCCGACCACGCCGTTGCCTAGCAACGTGTCCAGCTACCTGTGGAACGGCGTCTACCGTCGCGATTTCCAAAACGGCATCGTGCTGGTGAACCCCGGCTCTGCGACTTACACCCTCAACCTGGGCGGGACCTACCAGGAGGTGGAGGGCAGCGGCGGCGGCACGCTGACCGATTCGCAGATCGACGCCAACGGTAATTACATCGGCGGCTCACTGAACTACCAGAACGTCAGCAGCGTCACGCTGACGGGAGGCTCCGCCGTCATTCTGATGAATGAATCTAGCCAGCCGCCCGACACTGTGTTCTCGCTCCGAACCGACGATTCCCTCTGGCAGCGCACCGCCAGCGGCTGGCAGCAACTCACGCCTGCCGGCGCCGTCGTATCGATCAGCGCTATAACCGACGCCTCCGGGAACGACGACGTGTACGCCGTGGCCGCCAATCGGAACCTGTGGGAGCACACGCCGTCGGGCTGGGCCATGCTCTCGGCCGGCTCCTTCCAGCAGCTCAGCGCCGCGACCAACGCCTCCGGCGCCGCGGTGGTGTTCGCCGTGCTGACGGACGACTCGTTGTGGGAGAACAGCTCCCTCTTCCCCGGCGACCACTGGCGTATGCTTTCGCCCGCCGGCACGGTCCTATCCGTAAGCGCCGTCACGGATGCGTCGGGCAACGACGACGTGTACGCCGTCGTCGTCAACCACAACCTTTGGGAACACACGCCGTCGGGTTGGCTCTTCCTGTCGCCAGGCTCGTTCCAGTCGCTCAGCGCCGGCCGCAACGGGTCAGGTCAGGCCGTGGTCTATGCGGTGCTGACGGACCATTCGCTGTGGGAGGACAATCCCGCCTTCAGCGGCGGCTGGCGCAACCTGTCGCCGGCCGGTACCATCTTGTCGGCGACGGCCGCAGCGCCGGACGAGGTGTTCGCGATCACCGCCGACAACCATCTGTGGCAGTACAAACTGTCGTCGGGCTGGTCGCCGACCTCGACTGGTTCCTTCGCGTCCATCAGCGGCGAGAACAACGGCGGGCAGGGTGAATTGTTTGCGGTGTTGACCGACGACTCGCTGTGGGAGTACTCCCCGTCGGGCTGGGCCATGCTGGACGCGGCAGTGCTGGCCGTCTCCGCCCCCCGGCGAGGCTAAACGGCGCACGCGGTGAACGACTCTCCACGATGAAGCCCGCCGTCTGGAGCCGGCGGCGCAGGAGGATTCTCCTTGCCCACTCTCCTCCCTCCGATTGCTCTGCCTTGGGGCGCCGCGAGGCCCTCCGGCGCCGCGGGTTCACGGGCGAAGCAAGTCGCCGAAATCACTTGCCACCAGGAGTCCTGCCGGAGGAGGCGTTCGATGCGTGCGTTCACGCTACTACCAGCGATGCTGTTGTTGATCGTCCCGGCCGGGAGGGCGGAGGAAAAAGACCTCCCCTGGGGAACCCCGCAGCTGTGGCTGGCCTAGGCCGCGCAGCAGGACGGGAAGGTGGTCATCCAGATCGCCCACTTGGAATTCAAGGAGCGGATTGGTTTGTCGGGGTTGCGGACCGCCTTGGATCGGTCACCGCGGATTAGAAATCGCGCGAGAATAACTTCGCCAGTGACAACTGCTTGTCACAGCCCGTGTGGCCGACTTGCCGAAGTTATTCCCGCACGATTCCTTAGTTATCGCGGTTGGCGGATAGGTGAAGCATGATCCCGCGCATGTCGTTCCGCTGGGCCGGCCGGCTGAAATTGAGGAATGCTCCGCGGGCAGAAATGCTACCGGTTGAGTACAGGGCCGCATGATCGGCGCAGACTGCCGCTGAAAGGCAAGACCTATGACGCGGCGACGATCTCAGCCCAGATGGCATTTTCGGGAGAGACAGGGGACGAGTGGCTTCGGTACGGTACGTCTGGGGGAGGATGGGGCTGACTACCCGGGCCGGGTCTGCCGCACATCATCGATCGATTTGCGCGCATTCACCTGACGGCGGTCTGGACTGGACAGAGCGGCCGGAACTCGTCCGCCCAGCCGGTCCAGGCGTCGAGTGCGGCCGGCTTGACGCCGCCCACCGTCTGGCCCCGCGCCAGACAGCGGCGCTCGTAAATGCGCCAGGCGGATTCGTCCGCGTTGTTCAGGACCCAGACCTCCGCCGGCGCCAGCTGCCCCATGTGAACGGCGTGACGGTAATACGGATTCTCGCACAACACAGCTTCCAGAGCGGCCCGCAAGCCGGCCGGCGCCTTCGCCAGCCCAGGCCCTTGCAGATAGAGGCGATAGCACGCAGGTCGCACCGGCGCCGGCGCCAGCAGCGCGAAGCGCGGCGCCAGCCGGTGCTCGGCGAAAAGGCGATCCAGGGCGGCGCGAACGTGCGGCTCGGCCAGCTTCTCGCCGACCAAGTCGCTGACACGATCCGCCTTCCCCACAAAGCGCAGCAGCGGACACCGCTGCTCGAATCCGACCACCTCCACCTCGTCGCGCAGCTGGTAGCGGTACAGGCCGCCGCCGGTGGTCAGCACGACGCGGTAGCGGCCGCCCTGCCCCAGTTCGTGGGCGAGCGGACAGGCCGTCTCGTCGGCCGCCTGCTGAAACTCGAAGAAGTGCGATCGAACGGCCAGCGCCGGGGCCGGCCGGCCCAAAAGCGGAAACGACACGCATCCCTCGGTGGCCAGCAGGCCCTTAGAATTCCAGCCACCTTTTTGTGAGCGCCTCTTAGGCCTTTCGTTGCGTTGCGTGCAGTTTGGGCTGCGGCGGGCGCCAGGGGCATGGGCCGACTCCCTCCAGAGCCGAAGGGGTGGAGCACTTGGTCGAGCGGACTTGGAGGACACGATAGGTGCGCCTGGGCGACGTTTCAAGGGTCGGGTGCAGCTGGGTCGGTCAAGTGGGGGCGGCGAAGGGCGATAGGGAAGGGCCGGGGGGCCTGCATGAGAGTCCAAGCGGCGCCCTGCCGCGCACCGACGGGGACGGGACCGTGCGGCTGTGGGACCGCCCCGGCAAGGAGATCCAGCGGCTGACGAGCGGCGGCGGGGCCGTCCACGTCGTGGCCTTTTCGCCGGACGGCTCCTTGCTCGCGAGCGGCGACTACGCCTCGGTCGTCCTATGGGATCCCGTCGCCGGCCGCGAGGTGCGGAGGCTCGCCGGCAAGCAGCCCGGCGTCTGGTCGCTGGCCTGGTCCCCCGACGGCAAGACGCTGGCGGTCGGCGGTCGAGACAAGACGATCCAGCTGTGGGACTCCCTCGCGGGCAAGCAGCTGAGCGTGGTCGGCATGCAAGCCGCCGGGGGCGTCCTGCGCCTGGCGTGGTCGGCTGACGAAAAGCTGCCGGCCGCGACTATCGAAGCTGTGCGCGCGCCTCCTGTCGCAGCACCTGAGCTTTGAGCCAGTTGTGGAGATGCAATCGCATAGGGCTGGATACCAGCGAGTGACTATCCGAACCGCGGTTCGCCGATTCCGGAGCGGACCCCACTTTGCTCCTCGCCGCTTGCGGGTAGAGGGACTCCACAGAACAATCGCACCTCCGACCGCGATGGGGGGAGTTCGACCGAATTCCCCAGTCGCGCGCGCAACTTTACGAGGCGCCGGAGGTACTACTATCATGTGGCGGAAAGCCGTCAGCCCGGGCGCGGCCCGTGTGAACATCGGAACACTGTTCGCTCGGCGCGCCGTGTTCGGTCGTCCACGTCCAGGGCGACAAACGTACGGACAGAGGAAGAGGTTGGCGTTGATTGACCCGCAAGGAACAGGCGTGAGAGGGCGCGATGTTGAGGCATGGTCGCCGCCGCTTAAGGCAAGGAGCGTTTCGGCTCTCTCACTTCGCCGGGATACCAGCGTCCCCGGCGGAGGTGACGAATGGCCCACCTTCCCTCCGATCCGGCCGGCCTGCCGGGAGCGCCGCCGCCCGACGACGGCACTCCGCCGTTGCCACGTGACGCCGAACACAGCGCCGAAGCGCCGCGGTCGCGGGACGAAGAACCCCCTGAGTTGCGATTGTGGGCCGGCCAAGCTCAGGACGGCTCCAGGTCAGCGTATGAGCTCCTTCAGCACGCGCCGTCTGTGCGCAAGAAGCTCTTTTCGCTTTGGTGCGCCCATCGGTTATTCGACTTTTTGTCCCGCTTTTACGGTGGAGACCCCGAGGCGTTTTTCGCCGACATGATCACGCATCTGTGGTTTGTTTGGCGCACGCTGAAAAAATCCGGCGCGCCCAAATACGACCCGACCCGAAGATTTCTGCCCTGGCTGTATAAGGTTGCCAAGAACAAGACCCTCCAACTGCTGCGGGTTCACTGGCGCCGGCTTAACCGTGAAGTCCGCCTTACCGGGGAGGAGCCCGCCCGCGACGAGTCCAAAGACGTAATCACAGAGGAATCCCCTGCCTTCCAGAAATGGCTGAAATGGTTGACAACACCTCTGACCGACCGCGAACGCGACGTCTTTCGAATGAAGTGGCTGGAAGGAAAGAAGCAAAAGGAGATCGCTGCGGTCCTCAAAAAAGACAAGGGAACAGTTACACGAATCATTCAGAGGATTAAGAAGAAGTTGCGCCGGCGCCTTGACGAGGGCACACCCCCGGAGGATGAGCCATGACATCCACTAACCGACAAACCATGAGTCTGGACGAGCTGGTCAAGGCGTCCGAAGCCTGGATTCCCGAGGCGCTGGGGCGCGCCCTGCAGACGGCCGCCGCCCGGCTCGACCCCAAAGTCCTGGCCATGTTCAACCCCAAGGCCGTCTGCGAGGAAGCTCGGAGCGAGTTGGGCGCCGCGTCCATCGTTGTGTATGCAGACGACCCCGTGTATCGGGGCGACTACCGCGTCGTCGCCATGACGGGTATTAAATATCCGGAAGTCATGGACGGTTTCCTCGGCCGGCCCGCGGAAAGCTCTAAACAGCTCATCACCTGCGGCACGCCCGAAGAGTATGTGACAGAGGTGCGCGACTCCGAGGGGCTTGGCGAAGAGCTGTCGGCGATCCTCGACAAATACGACGAGCCGAAGCGCCGCCTTTTCGCCAACTTCGTCCAGCGGGAAGGGGTCCTCTCGCGGGCGCGGCTTGTCTACCCGGTGAAAGGTCGGCCGACGCTGGCCCTCTTCGTGAACTTCGACAAGCGCCAGGAATTCGCCGCCGAGACCAGGCGGCGCATCCGGGAGCTGTACTGGACGCTGGTCGAACATCTCCTCGTGATGACCGCCCGATTGAACCACGTCGATCGGCGGCAGGCCCGGCGGATCCTAAGCATCTGCTCCGCGACCCACCAGCTGACCGAGCCGGGCATCGCCTCCGAGGTCCGCCTGCGCGAGTGCCTCAACGGCATCCTGCACACGGCTCTGGACGCCTTCGGGATTCTTGACTCGGGCCTGGGCACCATCCACCTGTACCACCGCGAGACCGGCACGCTCCATCTGTTTGCTTACCAGGGCCGCATGGACTTCCTCGACGACGCTTTGGCGCAGTCGGTGCATGACCCCGACCGGCCGGGCGTGATCGCCTTCGCCGCCCTCAAGGGCAAGGCGATTCGGATCGAGGATCTGGAAACCTCTCCGTATGGGGCGATTTGCCGCCACGTCCTGAACGGGTCGCGCAGCGAAGTGGCGGCGCCGATGCTGGTGGGCGAGAGCGATCTGGCGCCGCCGCTGGCGGCGGGCGCGGTCGTGGGCGTGATCAACCTGGAGAGCACCCAACCCGGCAAGTTCAAGACCGACAGCGTACGCGCGTTGTGGCACGCGGCCATCCAGGCGGCGCTGGCCGTCTGCTACCACCGAGAGCGGGCGGCGCGGCGCAAATCGGATCAGTTGCGCGACCGGCTGTATGAGTGGTATCAGCGGGCCGCCGACCAGTGCGGCGAAGGGTCGCTGGACCAGCTGGCCGGCATCGCCAGCGACAGCCTGGACGCCAGCCGATGCGACCTGTGGCATTACAACGCTCGGACCGGCCGTTTTGCCAGCGTCGCCTCCAGCCACCCGGACGGCGCCGACAAGGCCCTGCCGCGCACCGGCCCGAAGAAGGGTTGGAGCGATTACGTCCGGCGGACGGGCTGGCCGGTGTGGATCAGCAACGTCAAGGACGAGCGTCACTTCGACGCGCTCTACTGGAATCCGGAGCGGCGGGCCTGGCAGAGCGAGGCGCCGGCCGGCGACGCGCCCGACTCGATCAACCCGCACATGCTGGAGATCGGCGTGGAGTGCGAGCTTGGCATCCCGATCGTGACGGGCAAACAGTGCGTCGGCGTCGCCTGGCTGAAATACAACAACATCAAGCAGCGTCTCTCCGCCGACGACTTAACCAGGGCCGCCGGCGCCGCCGCTATGGTGCTGTACAAGAACGCCAAGGGGCCTCTCTTCACTCTCTCCCAGGGATCCATGTTGCTGGCGCGCCAGTTCACGGAGCAGGCCGCGCTGCGGAGGCCTTACGCAAACTGATTGCCGTCCGTCCGACGCCGGCGCCGCGGAAACGCATCCGTCGGGATGCATCCCCACGGCGCCGGCACCTTTGCGCTCCGACTCCCATTTGTATCCTTTGAATCCTCTATTATTCGTAAGACAGGGGCGCAATTCTTTCGGCGCCCCGGTTGTAGTACCTTGACGAGAGCAGGCCGTTTCGCCTCGGGACGGCGCCTCTGCCCTCTTGAGGAAACCCGCATGATTCCGGCACTCACCCAGCGCAACGGCGGAAACGGCGACGACCCCCTGGGAAACGGTCTCCGCATCTGTGAGGTCGGCTCACAGCCAGACCCGTCGCCCCTTCCGGCCGAGTGCGTCCATATCCAAGTCCCCTGCCGCGGGTGGCGGAAGGTGACCGTCCGGATCCGGCTCGAAAACGGAGATAGGCCTTATGGCACAACGGAAAGTTAAACCGATCCGGGCGCCCCTGCCGACGGCAGCGCCGGCCGCGACCGTCCTGGAGTTCCCGGCGGTCCGGAGCGGCTCGACGCCGCGCCTCAAGCCGGCGCCCGACGCCGGACCGGCGTCCGTCACGCTGGTCGCCGCCATCGGCAACGTGGCGGGAGACGTCTGCTGGCGAATCGCCCACGGTTATGGCGCCAAGTACGTCATGGTCCCGGAGTACCGATGGGGCGGGTATTTGCGCGCGTGCAGCGTGCAGTTGCGAGAACTGGGCCTCCGCCCAAGGCCCATCTCCGCACGCGGCCCAGACCGGGCTGGCGAAACCGTGACCGAGCATATGAAGCGAGCGGGGTTGGACGTGCGCTGGCTGCGCACCGTTCGCGCCCCTACTCGGGTCGCCCATGTCCTGGAACACGGGGAGGAGCGGACGATCCTGATCGAGAAGAAGCCGTTCGCCCGTTTGCAGCCGGCCTTGCTCGACGAGCGCCCTCTCCGCGACTGCGACGTTTGGTGCGCCGGCGGGACGCTCGACCCGATGGGTCCGGACGATCCCGTTCTGAATCGGCTCGCCGCGCTCGCCCGCAGCCTGGACAAGCGCCTGTGCGTCAATCCGAGTCGAATCAACGACCTGCGCGGGGTGGATCTGTCGGGGGCCGCCGTAGTGCAGGTTTCCGAAGACGACCGGCCGGCCCTGGGTTTTTCGCTTCAGGCCCCCGCGGCCGAAGTCGCCGACGCGTTCTTGCGGCAAGGGGCCGCCGCGGTGATCGTCACAGCCGGGCCAGGTCCGGTGCGCGGCTTCACGGCCGACGGCCGATCCGCCGTCGTGCCCGCCATCCCGGTCGGCAGCGCCCCGGATGCCCGCCGGCGCCGGCCGGGGACGCGCACCTTCCCCACCGGCCCAGGCGACTGCGTCTCGGCGGTCCACGCCTGGGCGCTCTTGATCGAGCGGCTCGATCTCTACACCGCCCTCAACTACGGCGTCGCGGCGGGTCATAACTGGGTGACGCACGGCCGGCCGGCGACCGCTGATACGATCCGCGCCCTCGCCCGGTCAATGCCGGCCGAAAGGCGGTTCCGGAACGCCGCCTGAGCGAGGCGGGCCCCGACGGCGGGGTGCGTACAACCGAATCGCCTTTCCGTCGGCTTTCCTTTTCAGGCCCATTAGTGGGAGGCTGCATGCGATGATCGCCGACCTCAAGGCCAGGCGCAACCAGCTCCGATCTCGCCGGCGCACGGAGGAATGGGAGAGTGCGCGACGCAGGCTCGGCCCCTGCACCCGGGAGCTGATCGACGGCTTCATGCGACCCGGGGCCAGGCCCCGCGAGATCGTCCGCAGAGCACTTGGCTCACTGGCGCGGCCTCGATGCGGGGATGACAGAGGGGCAACCCTGGCGCTTGCTTGCGTGCTGCTGCACGCCGCCCTGGACGTGTTCACCTGGCTGCTCGACGAGCCGTGGAGCACGGCGGGGCGCGCCTATGATCTGTATTTCCGCGAGGATTTCTCCATCGCCGATAGCGAGGCGTCGCCGACCCTCGCCGGGGCGTTCGTCCAGGCGCTGCGCCAGGGAGAGCCGGTGCTGGCTGCTCTGGTCACGCGCGAAGTCGCAAGCCGACTCGGTCGGTGCGAGCCGGGGCCGGCCCTCGCCGCCCACGTCTCCCGACGCCTCGGCTTCTTCAAGCTGCTGGCCTTCGAGGCCTACCAGGTCATGCTGGAAATGGGTCGCTCCGGGTCCGTCGCGGGGGCGGCGATGTCCACCTGACAGGGCGACGAATCCCGCCCGGCGCCAATTTGCTGCGGGATTGGCACGAAAATCATCATCATTTGGATCAACTTACTCCTGCAACACGGCGACATTTTTTGATGCGAAAATGCGGCGGAATAGCCGCCCATCCCGTTTGATAAGGCGACGCCGCTGCGCGAATTGAGCTGTTTTTCGTCCATTTTGACCCCATCGACCAGGACGGCCGGCTTCCGATTGATCCGATTGGGGGATTTTTTCGGCGGCAAAATAAAATGGCTCTGCCGATTTGGTACCACTTATTGGCGACCGGACCGCCCATTTCCGTTGACGACTCAACCAGGAGGTCCGCATCCATGCCGCTGAAAACCTCTCCGATGTGGCCCGTCCGAAGGCACCCGATCACCGGGCTTCGCCTCCAGCATCTCAACCTCCTGCCCTGCCGCAGCGTCTTCCTGGGCGGCGACCCCCGTCTGAAGACGAGCTGGCGCCTCCCCGATTCTCAGCGCGGCAACGGCGAGGTCGGCTCCTTCGCGGAGCACCTCCGCGAGGCGATCCGGCAAACGGCGGCCGACCCCGACGCGTTGCTCGTCCTCAGCGGCGCCCCGACCTCCGGGCTGCATATCAGCGAAAGCGCGTCGTACATGCGCCTGGCCCAGGCGCTGGGCCTGCTCGACGACGCCGACGTGCTTCAGCGCATCGCCCTGGAGGAAGCCGGCCGGGATTCGCTCGAAAGGATCCTATTCGGCCTCTGCAAATTCCACGAAACGGTGGGGGCGCTGCCGCACCTCGTCCGCGTGTTCGGCCCCAGCTTGCAGAAAGAGCGAATCGAGCTGCACGCACGGACGCTCGGCGTCCGGCCCGGCCAGTTCCGGTACATCGCCGTCGGCGACCCGCCCGACCTGGCCGCGGCGAAGGCGGCCGAGGCCCGAACGCTGGCCGGTTTCCGCGCCGATCCCTGGGCCTTAAATGGCGACCTGGCGGACGAACGACGACGGCGGTCCCCCTTCGGCTACAAATCGCCGTATGAGTTCACCTGTCACTCCAGCGCTCGCCTGCAGAAGCTGCTCGCGCTGAACAGCGGCGTTTCGCCGGACCTGCGCTCCAAGACCTTCGTGCCCTACCACCGCCGCCACAACGGCGCGCACTGGAACGTCAACGACGCCCTGGCCTCCGCGCTTCTTCAGAAAACGCTATTCGAGATGGGATACCGCCGCGACAGCGACATCGTCGAACAGACGGCTGAGGTGCAGTTCGAGGATCCCTTTGAGCAAATCCCGCCCGAGCGCTGGGGCGGCTCGCCGAACGATTACTGTTTCCTCCGCAACGTGGACCTTCTCCTGATGACGATGCGGCCGCCGCTCGACGAGGACGGTCGCAAGATCGTGAGCCGTACCCACTCGTGGCTGGAGCGAGCGATCCTGCGAGTGTGCCGCCGTTTCTTCACCAACTGCTCCCGCAAGAACGTGACCATCGCGCGGCGGTTCGCCGAGCAACTGCCCCCGAACCTGCGCGACCGCGCCGACCTGAATTTCCAGGTCTTCGACACGCGCGACGGATCGGAAAAGGAACACGTTGATTTCATGGCGGAGTACCGCGAACCGCGGCCGGACACGACGAATCGGAAGGGACTCCACAATCATCGCGGCTGTACGTGCTGCTATTTGGCCTATTCGGGATCGCAAAACGAGATTGGCTGTCCGGTGCTCGTGGCTTTCGGCCAATCCGGCTCGGACACGCATCGGATCGCCGAGGCGCTGGCCGATACGTCGCTCGGCGAAACCTTGGAGGAGCTGCTGACTGCGGCCGGCGATCGCGACCAGCTCGTCATGGTCGAGTTCTGGCGCGAAGCCCCCGACGCCCCCTGCAAGTTCGACGTGATCCTGCCGGCGCCGCAATGGGCGGCCGCCGGCCGGGAGGAGCCTGTGAAACCCTTATTAACGCGATCCATTTGATCGGGTTTTCGCCGCGACGTTTGTTGCAGCAAAAAGCCGCTTCCCGTCGCTTGTGATCGCGATTCCGACGCCGAACCGTGGCGTTGTGGACCATCCACTTAGGTTGCTCAGTTGCAGTCGCCGCCCGCGACCCCGGAGATTCCCCGTGCAGCGTCTCACGTTCCAACCCGTCGGCCCCCTGGCGGCGGACGCCGAATCGGCCCCGGCGCCGTTGCGGCTGCCCCCTGTCGCGGCGCCCGTCGAGGGCGTCGGTCTGTGGCGCGACGGCCGCGGCGCGCTGCGGGTCGCTCCGCCGGACGAGCCGCCGGTGGAGGAAGAGGCCGGCCGCTGGGAGATGCTGGCGGTGCTGGCGGCCCGCCAAGCGGCCGCCGGGCCGACTTGGTGGGTGATGCCGCGCCATGCAGCTCTGATGATCAACGGCGCCGCGCCGCTGCCGCTGGCGATGCTGGAAGCCGGCGATTTGCTGACGGTCGGCTCTCACTGGCGGCTCGTCGCCGGCGAGTGGGCCCCCGAACCGGCCCCTGCCCCCGCCGACGCGGCCGACAAACCGTGTCCGGTGTGCGGCGGCGCCTTGAAGCTGGCCCCGGTCTGCCGCTGCCCCTGTGGGCGCTATTACCATCTGGAATCTCCGCAGGCCGCCGACGCCCAGGCCCTCAACTGCTACCTCGCCGGGCCATGCGGCCTCTGCGGTCGGCGCCCCAGTCTGGAGCCGGTCCTGTTCCCCGAGCCGCTGCTGAAGCTGTCATCCTCTCCGGAGACGATCCGATGAGCGCCGCCCTTTCGATCAACGGCACGGCCCTGGCGCGGCGGCCCTTCGTGTTCATCGGGGCCGGGGCCGTCGGGGGGCCGACGACCGGACTCCTCGCCAACCTGGGCATGAGGCGATGCGTGCTGATCGACCCCAAGCGATACCAGCTGACCAGCATCGCCACCCAGTGCGAGCCGGACGAGGTGGGTCGGTTGAAAGTCGAGGCCGTCGCCGGGCGTTTGCGGACGATGGGCGTGAAGGCGACGCCGCTGGCGGTGGACGTGGGCGCCGTTGAACCGGGATGGGTGGAGGACGACGCCGTGATCGTCGTCAGCGCGGACAACCGCCGCGCCGACATCCTGGCCAACCGCCTGGCGGCGATGATGCAGGCGGCCCTAGTTAAGGTCAATATCGAGCCGAAATATCACTGGATCAGCGTCCGCGCGTATGACCTGCGCTCCGACGCGCCGGCCGTCTGCCTCGAATGTCCAATGACCGACGCCCAGTACGCGGCCCAGCGGCACCCGGCCGGCTGCGAAGGCGACGGCGAGCGGCCGACCGGCAGCCCGCGGGCGCTGTGCCAGGCGGCCGCCGGCGTCGCCGCCCTGGCCGCGGCCCGGCTCGCCGACGGCTGCCCCGACTGGTTCGGCCGGCAGTGGGACCTCAACCTCGCCGCCGGCCGCGCGACCTGGTGTGACCTCCCCGCCAACCCGGACTGCCGGTGGGAGCACGGCCGTCGCTGGCGGAACCGAATCCGCCTCGACCGCGACCCGACGGGCGTGACGCCGGCCGACCTGCTGAAGCTGGCGGGGCGCCCGTCGCCGTCCGGCGTCCGCTGGCGACTCTCCGCGCGGGCGGCCCTGGCGGTCCGGTGCGGCGGCTGCGGCCGCGATGCGCCAGTGCTCGCCTGGGCGAGTCGGTTGTCGGAGCCGATCGGCTCGTGCCGATGCGGAGGGGAGCTGCTGCCCGTACCGTTCTGCACCTTCGAGGAGTTGCGGGCGGCCGACCTCGACGGCTGGCTGGACCGTCCCTTGGCGGATTGGGGCGTGCCGCCGCGGGCGATCCTCGCCGTCGATACTGGCGACGGCGAGCAACAATCGTTCGTCGTCGGCGCATGAAAAAGCGACGGGCGCGGAGGAGACGCCATGAACGCCAGAATCTGGGACCTGAAAAAGCAGTGGCTGCGCCAGGAGCTGAAGGACGCGGCGCTTCACAGCCCGGTCCTGCAGATCGTGTGGGAGCAGGACCATGGCGACGAGTACCGCGCGGTGGTCCGCCTGCACACGGAGACGCTGGTTCGGTCGCCGGGCGGCGCCGTGGTTCGAGCCGGTCCCGTCGTCCTGGGCATCCGCTACCACCGGCGCTTCCTGGCCGAAGCGCCGATCCCGTGGGAGATCGTCACGGTGCTGGCCCCGGCGTTGCCGTTCCACCCGAACATAAATATGGCCGGCGCCCTGTGCCTCGGCCACCCGCCGCCGGGCGTTTCGTTGACGCAGGTGCTGCACACGGCCTGGGCGGCTGTGACCTTCAACATGCGGCTGGTCAATACCGTCGAATGGCAGGGCCTCAACGCCGAGGCGGCGGCCTATGTGCGAGCGCATAAGGAGGAATTCCCGCTGACGCCGCGGGGCCTGTTCGAGGCTGCGCCGTCCGACGCACCGGAGGCCGAAAAATGAACGCCGGCCTGCCGTCCTTCCCCGCTATCGGAGATCGGTTGACGCGAGAAGGCTGGCGCGCCTCGGCGCGGCGGCCCGGCCGCTGGCGGCGCGACGGCCCCGCTGGGCGCGCCGCCGCGGAGGTCCGGCCGCAGTCCAGCGGCTGGTACGCGCTTTTCCTCAGCGGCGGCAGCCTTCCGTCGCCGGTCGCGGCCGACGCTCTGCGCGCAAACGCTGTGTTGGCCGGTCCGTGCAAGTTCGTATGCGGCGCGGACGGTCGGACCGTGTGCCGGGCGGACCTGTCGCGTGCAGTCCTGGCCGGCGACGACGCGATGGACGCCGCCGGCGCCTGGGCGAAGAGTCTGACGGCGCTGGTCGGCGGTCCCGCGGCGCCCGAACCGCCGGCGTGGAAGCCGGAGGAGCTGGCGCCGCTGCTGGAGGCGGACGGTTGGGCCGCCTCGGCCGGCGACGGGGCCGTCCGCGTCAGCGTCGCCCTGCCGGGCCTGTTCCGGCAAATCGTCGTCGCCGCCGGTACGCGGATGCGCTGCGAGCTAGTCGATCTGCATGGCTGGCCGGATGTCTGCGTCCGGGCGGCGGTGCACCTGGCCGCCGCGGCCAACGATCGCCTGAGGCTGGTCCGGTTCGTCCTGGAGGAGGGCGAAACGGCCCGGTCCCTGGCGGCGGAAGTCCACCTGGCCTGTTTGCCGGTCCCCAGCCCCTGCCTGGACGTGGCCCTGCAGGCCATGCACACGGCCGTGGCCCTCACGGCGCGAGAACTGTCGGCTCTGAAAGGGGACCCGGAGCTGGCGAACCGGTGCCTGACCGCCGCGGCGGTCGGGCGAAAGGAGGTTTGACCCATGCCCGTGCAAGAACGGACGGCCTCGCCGCCCGAGTTGCTGATCGTCGAGGTCGGCGACCCGACCGGCCAGCAGGAGGTGCTGCTCGAGGGCGTGCGGCCGTCGGCCACGGTCGAGGAGGTCGTGGCCATGGCGCTGAGCGCGATGGCGCTGCCGTCCGACATCGACTGGGACCTGCGCGACGAAACCACCAGCCGCCTGCTGCCCCAGAAGCAGGCGATCGGCGAGTTCGCCCGCGGCACGGCCCCGCATGTCCGCGTGACCATGCAGCCCAACGCTGGGCTTGGGTAGCGGGCGCATCCTGGCGGCGGGCCCGATCGCCCACGGGCCTTGCCGCCCATTGACCTCAACGTGGTCCGCCTGGGGCTATCCGGTCTCTCCCTCTCCCCCGCTTCGGGGGAGAGGGGAGAACAAAACCGTTCCTTTACGGTCGCAACCGCGCCGGAGAATCTTGCCATGACCCCGCGCTTCCGCCTGGAGATTCAGCGCCCGGCCGACGGCGCCCGCTTCCCCGGTCCGCCGGCGCCGGACGGTTTCTTCCGCGAAGTCCTCGACCAGGTCGTGTTCCTCGGCCAGCGTCGCGGCGTCATTGGGCCGGACGCCGCCGAGGCGCGGGCCGACGTGCAGCCGATCCTGGCGGGCGAGGACGGCCAGGTCGCCGGCGTCAAGGTCGCGGCCGAATGCGACGGCCGCCAGGTGGAAATGGTCTTCGGCATCGACCTGTTCGCCCCACTGGCCCGCCTGGAGATCGCCCGGCTGGCCAAGCAGGGCCGGCTCGGTGAGGACGACAAGGTCCTCTACCGCGTCTTCGCCGAGGCCGGTGGGGCACGGTCGGAGACCGTGCCCCAACTCGGGGGGTCGGCGTCGACTCACTCCGTGAGTCGCCCACTATCGGCCGTCGTCGCCCGCGTGCTGCGCAAGCCGCTGCCGCTGCGGCCGGGCCGGCTCGGCGATTGGCGCGCCGCGGCCGCGTCCGTCGGGACCATTGAGGATGGCGATTACCCGCTGTTCGTCACCGAGAGCGCCCTCGGCCTGGCGCGCGACTACAGCCGCAAGCCCGTGGACAAGGAGGGCGGGGCGCTGCTGCTGGGCCGGCTCTACCGGCAGGACGACCCGGCGCCGGAGATCTTCGGCGTCATCGACGATGTCATTGAGGCGAAATACGCCGAGCAGAAGCTGTTCAGTCTGAATCTCAACACCAACGGTTTCGCCTATCTCAACGGCCAGCTGCGGCTGCGGCGGGAGCGCCTGGGACGGTCCGACGAGCTGCCGCTCGGCTTCGCCCACGCCCACAACTTCCTGCCGTCCGTCCTGGACGACGGCCAGGCCAACTGCCCGAGCTGCCCGCTGCGGCCGACGTGCAAACTCAGCTCCTCGTTTTACAGCGCCGCCGACGTGGAGTTTCACCGGGCGCTTTTCAGCCGCGCCCCTTACGCCGTCGGCCTCGTATGGGGTTACACGCCGCGGGAAGAGGACGATCTTCGTGCCTTCCATCTCGACGGCGGCCAGGCCCGTGAACGCGGTTATTACCGGATCCCCGATAACGCCATTCCTACGGGGTTTCAGAGGGATGAACCATGACCAAGACTGCCCAGTCGGCGCAGCAGATTTTGCAGGCGCTCCGCGCCCCTACGGTCCCCATTGAGGCCCGCGCGGACTACCTCATCTACACTGTCAACGAACAGGGGCTGGACCTCCGGCCGGCGGTAATCAGCCTGCTGCAAGAAGCCGACGAGGGGCGGCGCCTCAAGGCCAAGGCCGAGGAGGACGCCGCCGTGCCACTCAGCTCGGAGACGTTCCTCGGCACGACGGAACACAACGGCCGGGTCCTGGCCGCGGTCACCAGCGGGGCGAGCGACCTTTACCTGCCCTGCAAGGCCGACGACGTCAAGGACCTGGAATGCGGCGACGCGGTGCTGATCGATCCGCGCAACGCCCGCATCGTCGGCCGCGACGGCAGCCTGCCGCGCACGGGCGACGTGGTCTCCGTCGAGATCGTGCCCGACGACATCCCCGGCCAGGTGGTAGTGCGCCATCACGACCAGTCGGTCACCGCCCGCGTGGCGGCCCGGCTGCAGGGCGGCGACAAGGGGTTGGCGCCCGGCACGCGCGTCGTCTACGACGCCCCGCGGCGGATCGTCACCCACGTCCTCGCAGGCCGCAGCGACGGCTCGGAGCTGCTGACCCCGCTGGAGGCGCTGTCGAAGGTCAGCCGCAAGGACCTGGGGGCGCCGCATCCGGTACTGGAGGAGATGCTCTTCCGCCTGAAGATGTGGGCCACGTGCCCTGACTGGATGAAGCAGATGCGCGCCCGGCCGCGCATGTCCTACCTGCTGACCGGGCCGACCGGCGGCGGCAAGACCATGCACCTGAAGGTGCTGGCCGCCGAGATCGCCGATCTCACGGAACAGCTCACCGGCCAGCGCCTCAGCCGGTTGGTGATGTGCAATGCGTCGCAGTTTTACAGCCCGTGGTTCGGCCAGACCGAGGAAAACATCACGCGCTGGTTCGACGCCCTGAGCCGGCTGGGCGGCGCGTGCCTTCGGACCAGGGACGGCCGCGAATTCCGCGTGCCGCTGCTGGTCGTGCTGGAGGAGGCCGAAGCGCTGCTGCGGGTGCGCGGCGATTTCGGCGGAAGCAGCCATCTGTTCGACCGGCCGCTGGCCCTGATCCTGCAGCGGCTCGACGCGCTGACCGACGAGCTGAACGTGCCGCTCCTGTTTTGCTCGACCAGCAACCGGCCGGACCTGATCGACCCGGCGGCGCGGCGGCGGCTGGGCGTCACGCAGGTGACGTTCGGCACGCTCAACGCCGCGCAGGCCGCCAGCGTCCTGGACAAAAAGCTGCCGGCCGACATGCCGCTGCGCGGTTGTGGGGGGGGGGG
>DATKHW010000139.1:0-7343 GCA_035546275.1 Gemmataceae bacterium | reverse complement strand
AGCCGCGAGCGGCGGAAATGGGTGCGCGAGCTGGTCGGCGCCGTCTCCACGGCCGACTTCCCCGACGCCGCCGACCTGCACCGCGAGCTGATTTGTTTGCTGTTTCACGCGGTGGTCGGGTCAAGCCGTCTGCCGCTCACATCGGTGGAGGCGCCGCTGCCGGCGTTCTCGTTCGGGCAGCTGCTGTATTGCCACGGCATCGGCGAGGTGAGCGGCGGTGCGGTGCGTTCCTGGCGGCAACTGGCCGATGCGATTTGCGATGATCGGCCGCTGAATCCCCTGGAGCGCGTCAAACTGCTGGAGGCGTTTCTGCACGCGGTCTCGCCGGAAGCAATTCCAGCCGCGGCCGTTCGGCTCGGCCAGGCGGACCGCCAGAAGATCGACTTATGCGCTCTTCTTCATGGTCTGTTCAACCACACGTCCCTGTCCCCGTACACCGGCCTCGGCGAGAAAACCATCGCCTTCCTCGCAGCGCTGGAGGGACACGGCTTCTTGCCCGCCGCGGCCGTCGTGGACTTTCTGGGTTGGCTGCTGCGGCAGCTGGGCCGGCACCTGACCGCCTACGATCTGGCGACGTTCCATCATCGGGGGGCCAATTATCCCGACGCCCTGCTGCTGGACGCGGTGCTGAAGGCGTATCTGGCGCGGATCGAGCGGGCGCCGGCGTTATTTCTCGACGGCGGCGACGAAAGGCGGGTGCGCCGCCGCGCCCTGCGGCAAGCGTGGCTGATCCGGCGGCGCTACGTGGGCTGGCCCGTGCCGGACCTGCCCACGTCGCCGGGCGAGAACAACCGCGTCCTGCCGGCGTCGCATCCGCGCGTCCCGGAGGAACAGATCCTGCACCCGTCGCGCCGCACGCGAAAGCTGTACGATGGCGATCCGCTGTCGTCGCTCTTAAGGTCGCAGGCCGCCAAGGTACTACGCCAGAGCGCGATCGACCTGCACCATCCCGAGGAGTTGCGTGAACTGGGAATGGCCTTGTTCCTCGACCGACCGTTCGGCGCCGGCAAGGCGCCGGGCCAACCGGACGGCACTCTGCTGCTGGCGAGCGAGGCGTACAGCCGGTTGATTGCGGAAGAACGTCTGCACGCCCTAGCTCGGGAACCGGGCGTGCTGCTGGAGGCGGAGCGCGACGCCTGCCTGCAACGGCTGCGCGAGGGAAAGGAAACGCGCGGTCTGTCGCTGGACGCGATTGGCGGCGACGCGCGGCCGGGGACGGTGTCACTGATAGATGCGCGGCGAGCGGCGCCGGATTTCATGCTGTTGCGAACGACGCCGGGGAGCGTGCGAGCTCTCTTGGGGCAGTACGATTTCACCGCCTTGACGGAGAAAATCGAGCTGGATTGGTTGCTCAAAGGAAGCCGCGTGCTGCTGGCTCGCGATCCGGCGGGGCTGGGTGTGCTGGTGTATGACGAAACCATGCGGGCGCGGCTGGAACTGATTCCGCAGACGGCCGGGGGATATCTCCAGCGGGCCGGTCAGGAATATCTCCGAGATGGTCTGGCGCTAAGGCGAATCGACGGCGCGGGAAATCGGGAGACGGCGGGCTTCGTCGTTGGTGTTTTGACTAATAGCTGATAGCTAATAGCTCTTAGCTATTAGCCTCCCTCGCGGCGCCCTGCCGCGCCCGCTGCTGTTCCTCCGCCGAACTCGCCCGCAGGTACAGCGGCTCCAGCGCGAACACGTCGTCGCGCTCCCCCGCCAGGTATCGCGCCAACCCCAGCCGCAGCAGATTCCCCGGTTGCGGATCCCACAACGCCGTATCCACAGCCGGCAAGCCCGCTGGCAGCCGCGGCGCCCAGCGGTGCAATCCCGGCCCGCTCACCCAGGCGTCCGCCGGCCGCTCAGCCAGCCACTCCGTGAAGGGCCGCACCGCAAGCGCGTCCAGCGGGGCAAACGTGGGACAGGATTCCAATCCTGTCCTCGCATCCGGCAGGATTGGAATCCTGCCCCACGATTGCACGTATACCTTGTCCTGCTGCGCGTCGGCCAGTACGTCCACCCGGCCCACGCCGGCCGGCATCTGGTCAGCGACGACGGCGAATGTGTCCACTGCGATCAGAGCGCAGCCGACGGCGTAAGCCAATGTCTTCGCCGACATAATGCCGACGCGAAGTCCGGTATAGCTGCCCGGCCCGCGGCTCACCACGACGCCGTGCAGGCCGCGCGCCTTCCAACCCTGCGCCGCCAGCAGCTCGGCCGTCGCCGGCGCCAGGTCGCGCGCGTGCCGCCGCGATTCATCCAACCGACGCAGTCCGCGCAAGGTCTCTCGTTCCGCCAGGCCGACAAACCCGCTGCGGCCCGAAGTCTCCAGAAGCAGCAATCGCGGCGCCTCCGCCATATCGCCTTCCTTCTCCATGTCCGCCGGCCGACGCCGCTTCACCCTACCGGCCCATTGCCGACCCGTCAACCGCCGAGCCAATGGTCTTGCCTCTCCCGGCGCCGCTGTGCTACAACCCGGCGCTGCTCTGACCCCGCGCCGCGCGTCGTCTTCCCCACCCCGCCGCCGAAACGGAACTCGCATGAAGAACTTCCTGCGTGCGCTCCGACATGCCTGGCCCTACCGACGCCGTTTCATTCTGTCCGTCCTGTGCGCGACCATGGCGGCCATGCTCTGGGGCCTGAACTTCACCTCCGTCTATCCCGTACTCAAGCTGCTCAACAACAACCAGACGCCGCAGCAATGGGTGGACGGATGCGTCAGCGACGTGCAAGCAGACATCAACCAGCTGGAACCGCAGGAGCAGGAACTCCAGGACAAGCTGCATGACATCGACGGCCGGCCGACCAGCAACCTCGCCGAAAAGGAAAAACGCGACGCCACCAACGAGCTGGCCCGCGTCGAACGTCGGCTCGGCGCCGCCCGCACGCTCCTTTGGCGCTATGAGGTCGCGCGCAAATACATTTACATGCTCGCCCCGCCGGACCGATTCCAAACCCTCGCCTGGGTCATCGGCATCCTCGTCGTCGTCGTCGCCGTCAAGTGCTTCTTCGAGTTCGGCCAGGAATCGCTCGTCGGCAGCGTCGTCAATTTGTCGCTTTTCGATCTGCGCAATCGCTTTTATCGCAACGTCATTCACCTGGATGTGGACCAGTTCGGCGAGCAAGGCTCCAGCGAGCTGACGGCGCGATTCACCAACGACATGGAATCGCTCGGCGCCGGCACAAAAATGTTGCTAGGCAAGGTTGTGGCCGAGCCGCTGCGCGCCCTGGCCTGCATCGTCGGCGCCTGCTTTATCAGCTGGCAGCTGACGCTTCTGTTCCTGGTCCTCGTGCCGATCGCCGTCTTCATCCTGTCGAAGGTCGGCCGCATCATGAAACGGGCTACGCGGCGCCTGCTGGAACGGATGTCGAGCATTTACAAAATCCTGCAAGAGTCTTTCCAGGGCATCCGCGTCGTCAAGGCGTTTACGATGGAGTCGGCCGAGCGGCGGCGCTTCAAGGCGGCCACGCGCGACTATTACCGCCGGGCCATGATGGTGGTGAACATCGACGCGCTGTCCGACCCGATCATCGAGGTGCTTGCAGTGGCGGCCGTCGCCGGGGCGCTCTTGGCCGGCTCCTACCTGGTGATGAACAAGGAGACGCACCTATTCGGCATCCCCTGGCTGCATATCATCGACCAGCAGCTCGACGCCGAGGCCCTGCTCAGCCTGTATATTCTGCTCGCCGCTATTTCCGATCCGGTGCGTAAACTATCCAGCGTATTCACGCGCATCCAGTCCGGCTGCGCGGCGGCCGACCGGATCTTCAGCTACATCGACAAACAGCCGCGCGTCCGCGGCAACAGCGACGGGCCGCGATTCTCGGACGCACTCGCTCCCCAAGAAACGGCGGCGGCGGACCGCTCCGCGGCGGCCTCACGGCCCAAGGCCTCCGGAACGCTCTCGTATTTCATCGAGTTCCGCGACGTGTGCTTCTCCTACGAACCCGAACAGCCGGTCCTCTCCAACATCCATCTGGGCGTCCACGCCGGCGAGACGGTCGCCCTGGTCGGCGCGAACGGCTGCGGCAAATCGACGCTGGTGAGCCTGCTGCCGCGCTTTTACGACCCCAGCCATGGGACCATCCTCATCAACGGGCACGACCTGCGCACCGTCCATACGCGCAGCCTCCGACGCCAGATCGGCGTCGTGACGCAGGAGGTGATCCTGTTCGACGACACGATTTTCAGCAACATCGTCTACGGCGCCCGGCGGGCGACGCAGGAACAGGTGGAGGAGGCGGCCCGCAAGGCGTTCGCCCATGATTTCATTGTGCAACTGCCGCGGGGATACCAAACCCGCGTCGGCGAGCTGGGCCGCGGCGTGTCCGGCGGCCAGAAGCAGCGGCTGGCGTTGGCCCGGGCGATTCTGCGCAATCCCCGCATCCTGATTCTTGACGAGTTCACCAGCGCCATTGACGTCGCCGATGAAGCGCTGATCCACCAGGCGTTGCGAGAGTTCAAGGTCGGCCGAACGACGTTCCTGATTACGCATCGGCTGAACACGCTTGAAATCGCTGACCGCATTGTCGTATTGGACCGGGGCCGCATCACCGCGGTCGGCGTCCACGACGAGCTGATGCGCTCCTCTCCCCTCTATCAGCGACTGCACGAGTCGCAAACGCAACGCCGAGTGGCGTAAAAAATGGACGCACCCCCAAGACGCCTAGAGAAAACTCCCTCTCTCGTTCCCACGCTCTGCGTGGGAACGCCGTCCGCGCCGCTCTGCGTCGCGTCCCATTCCTTAACCGGACGGAACGCCGAGCGACCCGACGTGCATTCCCAGCCGGAGCATGGGAACGAGAGGAGAAGATGGATATGCCTTGGCGTCCTTTGCGCCGCGGCGATGGGTTATTTTCTTTTCTTCCATCGGCTGGCGGACCGTGACCTATGGAGCAGTCACGAGGCTCGCGCCGGCATGGACGCCCAGACGATGCTGGACGACGGCGCCTGGGGTCTGCCGCACCTGTTCAGCGGCGAGCCGGAATTGCAGAAGCCGCCGCTTTACTACTGGCTGACGGCGATCATCGGGTGGATACGCGGCGGCGTCGATGCGTGGGCGGTGCGCCTGCCGGCGGCGGGAGCGGCGGTGCTGTGCGTCGTCGGCCTGACGGTTTTGGGCTGGTTGCGCCAGCGGCCGATCGCCGGCGTGATGGCGGGCGTCGTCCTGGCCACGGCCATGCACTTCACGTGGCTGGCGCGCATCGGCCGCATCGACATGCCGCTGACGCTCACGACGGGTCTGGCGGTGGGGGCCGTCTATCTGGCGCGGCTAAAGGGGTCGCGTGCCTTTTTGTGGCTGCTCCTTGCCTATACCGCAATCGCAGCGGGCGTGCTGCTAAAGGGACCGATCGGTCTCGTGCTGCCCGCCGCTGTTATCGGCATGCATCTGCTGCTCGAAGGCCGGCTGCCGCCGCCGTGGCGCGTCCGTGCCTGGCTGCGGCTGATCCACGAGCTGGGCCTTTGGTGGGGGGCCCTGCTGGTGCTTGCGCTGACGCTCCCCTGGTTCGTCTGGGCCGACAGCGCGACCCACGGTGATCTATTCCGGGTCTTCATTCTCCGCCATAACGTGGAGCGCGGCCTCGGCGACGGCGACTTGAAAGTCCATCCTTGGTGGTTCTATGGGCCGCAGTTCGCCTCGGATTTCCTGCCGTGGTCACTCCTTCTGCCCGTCGCCGCGGTCGTGTGCTGGCGCCGCGGCTACTGGCGCTCGGACCCTGAAGCCCGGCTGGGCGCGGCCTGGTTCACAGCGACGACGCTGGTGCTGTCCTGCGCCGCATTCAAGCGCGGCGACTATCTCCTGCCTGCGTATCCGGGCGCCGCACTTTTCCTGGGGACTGTTTTCGCCAACGAGGAGAGGCGATGGCGCCCAGTTCGGCCGCGAGTCGTTTGGATCGGCCTGCGCCTGCTGCCGTGTCTGCTCGCGGCGGGAATGACCGCGGGGTGGGCGGCGCATGTAGACGGCGGCCTGGCGGAGGAGGAGCCTTTTCGCGATTACCGCCGCTTCGCCGCCGAGGTCCGCTCGTGGGCGCCGCAACCGGAGGAAGTCGTGTTCTTCCGCACGGAGGCCCACGCCCTCGCCTTTCACGTGGGCCGGCCGATGACGGTTCTGGTAGAATGGAGCGAGTTGCAAACACGAGTCATCGAGTCGGGAGATCGGTTCGTGGTCATGCCGGAGGAAAGCGCCGGCCAGGCTCCGCAGGAATTGCCGGAGCTTCGCTTCGACGAAATCCTGCGCAACACCGACCTTTCCGGCGGCCGTCACGAACGGCCGCTGATTCTCCTGAAAGTCGCCAGCCGCGGTCGCTCGGGACGATCGGCGCTGGCGCATGCACCGTGAGTTCTCATGCCGGAAATGCCGCCGCTGCCGCCGATCGCCTCCCAGCCGCTGACCGTGGCCCTGCTGGCGCACAACGACGCCGCCCATGTCGAGGAGCTGCTTTCCGCCTGGGCCGCTCATCTCGACGGCATGGGGCGCGAGTATCAGCTCCTGCTCGTGGACGACGGCAGCAACGACGGTACGGCCGATCGGGCGGAGGCCTTGCGCGAAAAATATCCCCTACTGGAACTGCTACGGCATGATGCGCCGCGCGGAATCGGCGCCGCCCTGCACACCGCATTGACGGCCGCCCGCCAGCCGCTGTTTTTCTACACGTTGTGCGATCCCCGTTATCGCCCCGATGATCTGCCGCGCTTGCTGAAGGCGATCGACCCGGTTCATCTCGTCAGCGGCTTTCGGGCCGGGCAGCCCGTTCCAACGCCGTGGCGCGTGCTGGGCGTGATCGGGCGCGTCCTGTGCCGGGTTGTGTTCAGCGCGGCGCCGCCGCCGCTGCCGGGCTGGCTCGGCTGGCCCAGCTGGCGCGCTCGCCTGCAGGCTCGCGTCCTCTTCGGCGTCCGCAATCGGGACGTGCTGTGCCCCTACCGGCTGTTCCGTCGTGAAATCTTCGCCCGGATTCCGCTGCAATCGGAAGGCCCATTCGTCCATGCAGAGATTTTGGCCAAGGCCAATTTCCTGGGCTGCATCATGGCCGAGGACGCGCCGCTGGGGGACGCCGGCCGGCCGGTCGCACCGACGCGGCGCGACGGCCCCGGCGAGCATTTCCGCGAGGACTGCCGGCGCGTCTTCAACCGCCCCGATTTCGGGCCGACCGTCGTTGAGGCGTGGCCGCCGACAGCGCCTCAACCGGGGGAGGCCACGGCATGAGTTTGCGGTTCACGGTGTTAGCCAGCGGCAGCGCCGGCAACGCCAGCCTGGTCGAGGCCGGCGGTTTCGGCGTGCTCATCGACGTCGGCCTCGGCCCCCGTCAGCTGGCGCAGCGCCTCGCTGTGGTCGGCGCTTCCTGGTCGGCGATCCATGCTG
>DATKHW010000138.1:0-2024 GCA_035546275.1 Gemmataceae bacterium | reverse complement strand
ACCCGGCCCCAACGCCCTTCAGCGACCATTCGCGGGCTGTGCGGGCGTTGGTCATCGTCTCCAGCGTGGTGAACGTCTTGGACGAGATGATGAACAGCGTCTCGGCGGCGTCGAGGTCGCGCACCGCTTCAGCGAAGTCCGTGCCGTCCACGTTGGAGACGAAGCGGAAGGTGAGGTTGCGGTCGCTGTAATGCTTGAGCGCCTCGTAGGCCATGACAGGGCCGAGGTCGGAGCCGCCGATGCCGACGTTGACCACGTGGCGGATGCGCTTGCCGGTGTGTCCCTTCCACGATCCGTTGCGTATCCGATCGGAGAAGTCGGCCATGCGGTCGAGGACGGCGTGGACTTCGGGAACGACGTTCTTGCCGTCTTCCAGCACGGTCGCCCCGCGGGGGGCGCGGAGGGCGGTGTGGAGGACGGCGCGCTTCTCGGTGACATTGATCTTGTCGCCGCGAAACATGGCGTCGATGCGGCCGCGCAAATCGCATTCCTCGGCCAGGCGGACCAGCAGGCGCAGCGTCTCGTCGGTGATGCGATGCTTGGAATAATCGAGGTAGACGCCGACGGCCTCGGCGGTGAGTCGTTCACCGCGGCGGGGGTCGTCGGCGAAGAGCTTGCGGAGGTGGAGGTCCTTGATATAGCGGTGGTGGGCTTCCAGCGCTTTCCAGGCGGGGCGCTGACGCAGCGGCGTGGTCATGGTGGGGTCTCCTACAGCGTAGCGGGGCGCTCTAACAGCCCGGAGCGCCAGCGACGGGTTTCGACGGAATCCGTCGCTGGCGCTCCGGGCTGGTAAGGGTTATTGTCCGCCCAGCGCCGCGCCCACGATCTCCTGCGCCTCCCGCACGATCGCGTCGAGGTGCGCCTGGTCGCGGAAGCTCTCCGCGTAAATCTTATAGATGTTCTCGGTGCCCGACGGCCGGGCTGCGAACCAGCCGCTCGCCGTCGTCACCTTCAGCCCTCCGATGGGAGCGTTGTTGCCCGGCGCCCGCGTTAGCTTGGCCGTGATTGGTTCGCCGGCCATGGTGGTCGTCTTCACCGCCTCCGGCGACAGCTTGCCCAGCCGCGCCTTCTGCTCCGGCGTGGCCGGGGCGTCGATGCGGGTATAGAGCGGCGCGCCGTACTGCTCCGTCAATTCCTGATAATGCTCGCCGGGGTCCTTGCCGGTGCGGGCCGTGATCTCCGCCGCCAGCAGGTCCATGATCGGGCCGTCCTTGTCGGTGGTCCACACCGTGCCGTCCAGCCGCAGGAAGCTGGCGCCGGCGCTCTCCTCGCCGCCGAAGCACATCGAGCCGTCGAACAGCCCCGGCGCGAACCACTTGAACCCGACCGGCACCTCCGACAGCTTCCGCCCTAGGCCGCCGACGACGCGGTCGATCATGCTGCTGCTCACCAGCGTCTTGCCGACCGCCGCCGTCGCCGGCCAGCGCGGCCGATGATTCAGGAGATAGCGGATCGCCACAGCAAGGTAATGGTTCGGATTCATCAACCCCGACCCGGGGGTCACGATGCCGTGCCGGTCGGAGTCCGGGTCGTTGCCGAAGGCGACGCGGAACTGGTCCTTGAGCTTGACCAGGCCGGCCATGGCGTAGGGGCTGGAGCAGTCCATGCGGATCTTGCCGTCGTGGTCCACCGTCATGAAGCTGAAGGTCGGATCGACCTTGGGGTTGACGACAGTAATATTCAGACCGTAAATCTCCGCGATCGGCGCCCAGTAATGCACGGCCGCGCCGCCGAGCGGGTCCACGCCCAGCTTGAGGCCGGCGGAGCGGACGGCGTCCAAGTCGATGACGTTGCGCAGGTCGTTGACGTAGGGGAGGACGAAATCGTGCTGCTTCGTCGTCGGAGTGCGGAGGGCCTGGGCGTAGGTGAGCCTCCGAATCGAATCATGGCCCGCGCGGAGCAGGGCGTTGGCGCGGTCCTGAATCCATTTGGTGACGTCCGTGTCGGCGGGGCCGCCGTTGGTCGGGTTGTACTTGAAGCCGCCGTCCTCCGGCGGGTTGTGCGACGGCGTGATGACGACGCCG
>DATKHW010000137.1:0-8421 GCA_035546275.1 Gemmataceae bacterium | reverse complement strand
GACCGTGCCACAACGAGGGTCGGAAGCGGCGTTCAGTCCGACATCCTGAACGCGCACGACGTCCAACTCGGGGCGTCGGCGGTACAGGCCGCGCAAGATATCGCCGTCGAAGTTCTCATCGCTGACCAGCTTGAGCACGCGCCTCCTCCTTGGCCTTCGCGCGGGCCAGCAAAATGGCGCGCAGATTACCCTGAGGGCCTTGGAACTCCTCGATCCGGCGCCGCGTTTCTGCCGCCGTCTCCTCGCGTATGCGCAAGTATTCTTCAAACGGACCAGGGGCCGCCAGGTAGCGGCTGACGACCGCGTATACCTCGGCGAGGTTGAGCGTGTCATACGACTGGACGATGGCCTCGGGTGTGGCCCCGGCCTTGAACGCACGCAGGACCAGCTCCAGCAAGACACGGCTCTTGCCGACGCGGAGGACGCCCGCCGGTTCCTCACGGAGGGGAACCGCAACGGTCAGAGGCTCAAAATCAAGTTTCGTCATGAGCTTAACTCCCTCGGTCGCAAGGTCTGCCGTATTGTACTCTTTCCAGCCCCGTCCCTGTTCAGAGCGGCTGCCCGAAGCGGGCGGCGGCAGCTGGTAGGTGCATTGTCCCTTCGATTGTATTGCAGAGCGCCACTCACCGGCATCATCGGAGGTTTGCCCGGCAGTCCCGACGGGATTCATTTTACAGGGCCGGCCGCAGGACAGCCGGTTGTCAAGTGAATGTCCGATGAAGCCGCATGGGGCCGGAAAGCAGGCGGATTGCGCCAGAAAGGATCGGTCCTGCCAGCGGCAAGCCGGCGAGCCGAGGGCGTCAGCCCCCGGAGGATAGTTTCAGCCGCGTCCAAGCGGCCCCCATCGGCGCGAATAGACGTTTTTACCAGTCTTGATTATCCGCAAATAAGTACGTAGCATCTGTACAGGTACAGCCTGCGTCATCCTCCCTCCCTTGATGGACATGGCCGACCCTGTATGCCTCCATTGCGAGCGCCGGCCGTCGGCCGGTCCGCTCAGCCTGTGCGCCGTCTGTCACGCCCGCCGTTGCATCCGGGTGCTGTATGCCGTGCGCCGCCGCGGCTGGACGCCGGAATGGGAGGCCCATCTGCGCCGGCTCACGGAACGCGCGAAGAAAAAGCTGCCGTTGTTCGACGACCGCGCCGATCCCCTACAATGATCCGAAACCATCGCCGCGAGGTCCTTTCATGCGCGTTCTCTTGACCGGTGGATACGGCTGTATCGGGAGCTGGATTGTGCGCCTTTTGCTGGAGCGCGGCGATCGGACTTTCATCTACGATCTCAAGGAAGATCCGTCGCGGATGCGGCTCATTATGAGCGAAGATCAAGTCCGCCAGGCGGTCTTCACGCCGGGCGATGTGACCGACCTGCCCGCTCTGCAACGGGCGATTGCGTCTCATGAGATCACGCATGTCGTCCATTTGGCCGGACTGCAGGTGCCGACCTGCCGGGCCGATCCCGTTCTCGGCGCTCGCGTGAACGTCGTCGGGACGCTGGCCGTCTTCGAGGCGGTGCGGGCGGCGCGCGGCCAGGTGCAACGGCTGGTCTACGCCAGCTCCGCCGCGGTGTTCGGACCGCCGGAGGACTATCCGCCTGGTCCGCTGGCCGACGACGTCAAGCTCACGCCGACGACCCATTACGGTTTCTTCAAGTGCTGCAATGAGGGCAACGCCGCCGTCTACTGCCGCGACCACGGCCTGTCCAGCATCGGTCTGCGGCCGTGGACGGTCTACGGCGTCGGCCGCGATTTCGGCATGACCAGCGAACCGACCCGGGCGATCAAGGCCGTCGCCCTGGGCCGGAAGTACCACGTCAGTTACGGCGGTATGCAGGATCTGCAATATGTGGAAGATGTGGCCGGGGCGTTCGTGCGCTGCCTGGAGGCGCCGTACAGCGGGGCGAAGGCGTACAACCTGCGCGGCGACGTGGTCGGGACGGCTGCGTTTCAGCGGGCGCTCTGCGCGGCCGACCCGCGGGCGGCGGACCTGATCACGTTCGGCGACCGGCAGCTGGCCATCGCCTACGACCTGGACGATTCGGCGTTGCAGCGCGACCTGGGGCCGATGCCGCGCACGCCGCTGGAAACGGGCGTGCGGGCGACGCTGGAGCGCTTCGGGCGGTTGTGGGACGAGGGGCGGCTGGATACGGGAGATTTGGAGCGGTAGCCCGTCGCAGCACAGCAATAGCGCGTCAGAACTCCAGCGCATCCGGCCAGGCGGTGGCCAGCACGAAGACTTTGCCGTCGCCGATCCGGCCGGTGCGGGCGGCGCGGACGATGTGGTCGGCCGCGTCCTCCGCCCGGTCGTCCGGCACGGACACGATAATTTCCACTTTGGGGATGAACGCCATGCTGTATTCGCTGCCCTGGTAGCGGTCGAGGTAGCCCTTCTGGCGGCTGTAGCCCTTGGCCTCGCGCACCACGCAGGAAGCGACGTCCAGCTCGGCGATGGCCCGCAGCACCGCCTCCGCCCGGAACGGCTTCACCACGATCGTGAATTGCTTCATGCCTTGCTCCGATCTCGTTTCACCCAATTCTCACGGCTTTTCCGGGCCGCCGGCCTGCTTGAGCAGATCGTCCACGTCGGACCAGAGCTGACCGAAGTCGCGGCGCTCGTCGGCCGGCAGTTTCGCCAGGGCCGCCTCGTCGCGGATGGAGGCGAGGTCCGCGGCGTCCTTCCACTCGCCCAGCGCCTGCCGCACCTCCTCCGCCGTCGCCGTCCCCGCCGTCAGCCGTTTCCGCTGCGCCGCCAGGTCGTCGCGCAGCCAGTCGAGCGCCTGCCGCCGCCACTCCGCCCGCTGACCGGCGCTGGCCGATGCCGCGTCGCCCTCACCGGCCCCGGCGCGGGCCGCGGCGCGGGCGGCATCCAGGCGGCGGCCGGCTTTGGCATCGTCGGCCAGTGTGGGGTCCTTGGCGAACGCGTCGGTGTAGAAGCGCACCGACGCCGCGTACAGTTTCTTGTTATATTTCAGACACAATTCGGCATAATCGGCTTCCTCTTCAGCATTGGCCGGCTTCGCTTTGCCCTGGAGGATCGCCGGCAGCTTCGCGTCCAGCGCCATCAGGCCGCGGCACATGCGAATCAGGACGCCGGACGGCATTTTCCAGTCGGGCTGCTTCGACCCCAGCTCGTCGCCGCGCTGCAGCTCCGCCAGGCCGTCTTTGAATCGCCCGTCGTTCATCAGCGCCATACCCAGGAACACGTGCCCCAGCGCCCGGTCGGGCTGCAAAGCGAGGGTCTTGCGGAAGGCGTCAATCGCCTCCTCGTAGCGCTCGCGCTTATAGTAAGCGGATCCGAGAAAGAACTGGACGTCGGGGTCGTCCGGCGATTTGGCGGCGGCCTTGGTCAGGTATTCGAGCGCCTCCGCCGCGTGATCCTGCACCAGCGCCAGGCCGAGGTAGTAGTTCGCTTGCTCGTCGTCCGGCGCCAGGGCGAGCGCCTTGCGAAAAGCGGCCAGCGCATCCTCCGGCTTGTCCAGGCCGGTCAGCGCTCTTCCCAGACCGACATAGGAGTTGGAGTTGTCCGGCTCGGCTTTGAGCGCGGCCCGGAACGCGTCGGCCGCTTCCTCGCACTTTTCCAGTTTCAGCAGGCTCAGGCCGAGGAACAGCTCGGCTTTCGACTCGGTGTCGGCGTCGTCCGGTTTGAGCTGAAGCGCCTTGCGCAGCACGTCGGCCGCTTCGGCGGGGCGGTCCAGCTGGAACAGGGCCACGCCCAGGACCGATTGGGCCTCCACGCTGTTCGGATCGAGTTCCACGGCGCGTTTCAGAATCGGCAGCGCCTCCTTCCAGCGGCTTTGGGCTACCAGCGCGCCGCCCAGACCAAGCTGAGCGGCCGCGTCGTCGGGATGCTTGGCCAGGATCGCCCGGAGAGCGTCTTCGGCCTCCCGCGGCTTGTTCTGGCTGACAAGGTCGTTGGCGAGGATCGTTTGGATCCCAGGGAAACCCGGCGCCAGGGCATTGGCTTGTCGGACCAGAGCCAGGCCCTCGTCGCGTTCGCCCAACTCGATCAGTGCCCCGCCAAGCTCGAACATCGCCAGGGCGTTATCCGGGCGAATCGCCAGGGCGGCTCGGAGGTAGCCCGCCGCCTTCGCCTTCTCTTTCGGCCGGCTTATGGACAGCCACATCCCAAGCAAAGCGTTCGCCCAGAAATCCCCCGGTCGGCGCCGCTGCGCCGCCCGCAGCAGATTAAGTGCGGTTTCCGACTTGTCTTCCCTTGCCATGAGAGCGATGCTCAGCAGGCTCGGCAACGCCGCCGGCGCCTCGTCCAGGTTCATTTCACGGGCCAGCCGTTCCAGGCCCGGCCCGTCTCCCTGGTCGAGGAGGCGCCACAAGCGGTCGCGCCAGGGATTCGGGTCCACGCGGTGGAGGAGGTCGAGCAGCCGTTTATGCCGGGTTGGGTCCGTGTCCGCGCCCGCCCAGGCGTCCAGCGCCGTCGTCAGCTGCTGCTTGATGGGCGAGGCGGCGATGCGCTCGGCCTCCGCGCTTAGCCGATCCGACTCAAGGACAAAATCGTAATCGGCCCGGAATTTGTCGGCGTAGGCCTCCGCCGTCGTGGAACTGTCGTCTGCTTTGCCGGTCTTGCTTGTCTGGATCGCCAGCGATCGCATCCGCACCTCGTCCAGGTCCACAACTGTCTTTAGTTCGCGCCGTCCCTGTTGCAGCCGGCTGGCCAGATCGGCCGGGCCGTCGTTGCCGAGTCGGCCGGCGGCTCGCTCCAGCGCCGCGGCGGCTTCCGGCCACTTGGCGCGGCGGCGGAAATCGTCCGATTCATCCAGCGCCTGTTTGGCGTCGCGCGCCTTCTCCTGAGCCAGCCGCAATTCCTCGGCCTGGCGCTTGGTTTCCTCCGCGCGGCGTTTGGTTTCCTCCACCTGCCGCGCCGCTCGGTCCTGCACGAACCACAGGCCGCCGCCGGCGCCGAGAACGATCAGCAGCAGCACGGCCGCTCCCAGCGCGGTCCACAACCGCCGCCGTTTGCGCTCGCCGTCGGCCCGCGCCTGCGCCGCCGCCCGTTCCAGCTCGGCGGCCCGCAGTCGTTCTTGCACACCGGCCAGATAAGCGGTCACGGCGTCCGCCACGGCCCGGCCGTCGCGCGGCCGGTCGTCCTGCTCCGGCGCGAGGCACGCCCTGGCCAGCTGGACCAGCTCCGCGTCGGCCCCGCAACGGTCCAGCCGGGCGAAAGCGTCGGCCAGGTCCACCCCCGCCGCCTTGAGCAGAATGTCCATGCCGCTGCCGCCGTGGTAGGGCGGCTTGCCCGTCAGGATTTCGCACAGCACCGCTCCGAGGCCGAACACGTCGCTGCGCTCGTCGAGCCGGTCGATCTGGCCGCGCGCCTGCTCCGGCGGCATGTAAGCCGGCGTGCCCAGCACCGCCCCTGGCTGCGACTGCCCCGCCTCGGGCGCCGGCGCCGGCGCATCGATCGTGGTCTGCGATCCCCTGTCGCCGCTATGCGGGATAGCAAGAGGCGGCAATGTCGCCGGCTCGCCGCCGTCCAGGGGCTTGGCCAGCCCCCAATCCATCACCAGCACTTCGCCGAAGGCGCCGACCATGACGTTGGCCGGCTTCAGGTCGCGGTGGATGATGCGGCGGGCGTGGGCGTAGGCCAAGGTCTGGCAGATTTGCTCGAAAATCTTGAGGAAGCGCGGCAAGTCCCGCGCCGGCGCATCGCGCTCGGCCAGGAGCGCCGCCAGGGTGCGGCCCTCGACCAGCTTCATGGCGAAGTACGGCCGCTGGTCGGGCAGCCGGCCCATGTCGTGGACCGGGGCGACGCCGGGATGCTGCAGCTGACCGCTCAGCTGCGCCTCCCGGAAGAACCGATAAACCAGCTCCGGATAGGCGCAATGCTCCGCCAGCAGCACCTTGAGGGCCAGGTCGCGGTGCATCACCGGATCGTGGCCGCGCAGCACCGCCCCCATGCCGCCGCGGCCGAGCTCGCCTTCCACACGATAGCGCGCGGTCAGCCCCGACGGCAGCGAATCGAGGACCGGGCCGGGAATGGGCGGGCCGAGGGACTCGCCACGGCCGTCGGATGTGGCGTCGGGCGGGCGCGTGCTATCCGGAAGCGTGGACATGGTTCGACTCCCTTCGCGCCCCGCCGAGTCCGTTGGCCGGAGTGGGCGCGGACCTTCATTTGGCCTCCGGAACTTCGCACAGCACGCGGAAGCCGAAATGCGACATCGACAGCGTCGGCGTGAAGCTGCCGCGTTGGCTGGACAGCCCCCCTTCGCCGTCCACAAAGCCGCCGCCGCGGGTGAGGCGAAGATTGCCCACGAGCGGCCCCTGCGGATCGGTCACGGCGCCCTCCGGCGGCCGCAGGCCGTCGGTCGCCCAGTCCTGGCAATACTCGCAGACGTTGCCGTACGTGTCGAACAGGCCCCAGGCGTTCGGCTTCTTCAGCCCGACGGGGTGCGACTTCCACCCCGAGTTGCGATCGATCCAGGCGTAGTCGCCGAGGACGGAAGGATCGTCGCCGTAGGAATAGGCGGCGCCGCTGCCGGACCGGGCGGCCCAGTCCCATTCCGCGTCGGTTGGCAGGCGGTAGGTGCGATGTTCCTTGCGGCTGAGCCATTTGCAGAACTCGACCGCGTCGTGCCAGCTGACCTGGCCGACGGGGTAATCGTCGCCGGCGGACACGTCGGGATGCCGCCAGTTGTAAGCCGGCTTGTGCTCGAAGCTGCCGTCTTGCAGTTTCACCCTCCCGTACGGATTCTTTTCCATATCGGTCATGTAGCCGGCGTCCTGCACGAAAGCGCGAAACTGTCCGACCGTGACTTCGCAGCGGCCCAGGCGGAACGGCTTGCTGAGGCGGACTTGGTAATTGGGCGTCATGGCGAACTCGCCCGGCGGAATGAGCCGCAGCGGCATCTGCACGGAGTTTTTGGTTTCGACGTCCACGCCGAGATGCTTGGCCCAGCCTTCCTGGAGGGCCTTCGCCTGCTCGGCGCTGAAGGGAAACGGAACGGCGGCCGGGGCGGGAACGGCTGCCGTCGAGTCGTCGTTCGACGATGGAGTCGGCCCCGGCGGCAGCGCCCGGAACCAGGCGCCGGTCAGGTGCGTGACGCCGGTCGCCTCGGTCAGCCCCAACCCGGCGGCCAGGAGCAAGAGCAGCACGACGCCGACGACGGCCGGCCCGAGAAAGCGCATGCGACGAACCGGAGGGGAAATCGCCTCGCGGGGCGTCTCCGGCTGACGGGGCGAGCCGCCTTGCAGCTCGGCCAGGCCGGCCGACAGCAGATCGGCCGTCTGTTCCGCCGACGGGCCGCGGTCGGCCGGCTTCTTGGCCTGAAGGCGGTCGATGATCGCACACAACCACTCGGGAATGTGCGGATTCAGCTCGCGGATAGGCTGGGGTTTCGTCTCGCAAACCTTCTGGAGGACGCCCAGGGGCGTCGAGGCGTGGAAAGGCGGCTGTCCCGTACAAAGAGCGTACAGCACGCTGCCGAGGCTGAACAGGTCGGCGCGGCTGTCGACGACCTCGCCCTTGGCCTGTTCGGGGGCCATGTACATCGGCGTGCCGGCCACGAGGCCGGGTTGCGTGAGGCTCGATCCGTCCGTGGCGCGGGCCAGGCCGAAATCGGCGACCTTGACGCGCTCGACGCCGTTTTCCAGAAGGATGTTGGGCGGCTTGATGTCGCGGTGGATGAGGCCTTGCCGATGCGCCGCGGCCAGCCCATCGGCGATCTGCGAGCCGATGCGCAGCACGGCCGGCAGCTCGAGCGGCCCCGCGCTGAGCTTTTCCTGAAGGGTCCGCCCGGCGACGTACTCCATGACGAGGTAGGGGATCGGCAGTTCTTCGACGGCGTAGACGCTCACGACGTGCTCGTTGCGGACGGCGGCGGCGGAGCGGGCTTCGCGGAGGAAGCATTTGCGGGCGATCTCGTCGCCGGCCAGCTGCGGCCCCAGCACCTTGACGGCGACCACGCGGCGCAGCTTCTCGTCGAAGGCCTTGAAGACGACGCCGAAGGCGCCGCGGCCGAGGACTTCGCGCATCTCGTAATGGCCGATCCGGCCCAGCGAGTCGGGTTTGTCCGACGGCTGAAGGAAATTCAGGCCGGCGGCGGCCGGGAGCGCCTCGATGGCGGTGCGGCCCTCGGAGTCGTCTGGCTCCGGCGCGGGCCTCGGTTGCACGAGAACGGTCGGCCTTTCGGGAACGGGGCCGCTGAGGAGATCGCCGTCGGCGTCCTGGTCCCATAGGAGCAACTCCACCTGCCGGCGCAGCGGCGCATCCCCGGCGCACGCCTGGTCCAGGTAGGCTCGGCGTTCGGCCGGCGAGGCGATCGTCCGCGCCCGATCGAAGACCGCTCGGGCGCGATCGGGTTGTTCGGCCATGGGGGCGGACCCTCCGAAGGAAAGGGGGCGCCGTGCCGCGCTAACGCAGGAGCAGGGGAACTGGTGCGCAAGCGGTGGTCGTAGGGTGGGGGGGGGG
>DATKHW010000136.1:0-3111 GCA_035546275.1 Gemmataceae bacterium | reverse complement strand
ACCGGCGGGCTGACGCCGCGCCGCTCGCTTGCTCAGAACAGGAACTGCAGTTCCGCCACGGGTCCCTGGAAGAACACGTTGCCGTTGCGGTTATTGATGTTGTTCACGTTCTGCAGCTTGAAATCGAGCTGATCCTCGACGTTCGCCATGTCCAGCATCCACGTGCAGTTGTAGCCCAGCCGCAGATTCAAGCGCTCCAACACGCGGAAATCGACGAAGCCGTTGACCTCATACATCTGGGCGAACTGGACTTCGTTGTTGACGCCCGCGAAGCCTCGAAAGCCGTCGCCGCGGACCAGCGAGCGGTTCAGCGTGACGAAGTCGGCGCCCCAGGCGCCCTTGGCCGAGAAGCCGAGGTCCAGCCATTTGACCAGGGTCTTTTGCCACTCGATGCCCAGCTGCGGCGCCACCAGCCGGTTCTCCGTCTGGACGAAGTACGTGGCGATGCGCGTCGGGTCGGGCTGGCCGTTCGCCAGGGGGAACGAGATGCCGTCGTCGTCGGTGAGGTTGCTCAGCTTTTCCTTGAGGTCGAAGTAGCGGGCCCCGAAGAGGAACTCCGCGCCGGTGACGGCGACGTCGGAGTAGCGATAGTTGGCTTCGACGGTCCACAGCTGCGTCGCGAACGTGGTCGCGGTGCGGTCGGCCTGGAG
Organism: Gemmataceae bacterium; assembly: GCA_035546275.1. GTDB lineage: Bacteria > Planctomycetota > Planctomycetia > Gemmatales > Gemmataceae > UBA4732. The sequence goes on along the minus strand of DATKHW010000136.1, from coordinate 2,461 downwards.
CCACAGGCCGTTGTCGCCCTCAAAGCCAAGCGGCGGGTTGGAGAAAGGCAGGTCGATGCGGCCCGGGCTGACGGAGGCGACGGCGCGGGAATCCTGAAACATGTAGTACCCGCTCACTTCGACGGCCTCGCTGCGGTTCCAGAGATAGCCCAGCGTGGCGCGGATGCCCGGAGCATAGGGCATCGTGATGTCGCCCAGCTGCTGCACCACCGGGGAGTTGCCCGGCGGCGGGACGCCTGTGTCGATTTTGGACAGCGAAGGATCCAAAACCGCGACAGGGCTGTCGCCGCTGAGTTTGTGGCGCTGCAGCGCCTGGGCGCCGATGCTGAAATAGACGGCCTCTTCCGTCACGCACGGCTCGCACGGAAAAGCGCCCGGGTCGCCGCAGGGGAGGCTCAGATCGGGGCACGGCCCCGGCGGAGCGGTCGCCGTGCTGAGCGGGCCGGGGACCATGTTCGGCCCCTGCGTGGGGCAGAACGGGATCGGGTCGGGCATGGCCCCGGGAGCGGCCGGAGGCGGGCCGTTCTGCGCCCGAGCCGCCGGCGCCAGCCCCAGACACCCGGCGATCACCGCCGCACCCAGCCAACGTCGCATCATGTTCGTCTCCCCCAGCTTCACGCCGCCGCGGCCCGACTCGCAATGGCGCGGGCCGGCGCTGGTCGCGCCTGACTCTCCGCTGTTCAAATCGGCCCCGACAAGCCGCATTCTTGAACTATTCGGCACAACCGGAAGAATCGCTTCCTTACGTCTTCCCGCTTTCTTTCCTATCCCGCTTTGGATGCGCAGGCGCCGGGGCCTGCGGACGGCGCCGCGACCGTATTTGCTCCGCCCGATTTTGTGACCTATTAGAAGAAAGGTGGACCAGATTGGAGCGCCTGCACCGTCGGCAACGATGCCGCGGCTGACGCGGGGCCGAGGGAGTCGCACCGCCATGATGCAAACTCTGAGAACCCGCCGACGGGCCGCCACCCTAGTCGAATTCGCCCTTGTAGCCCCACTCTTCTTTGTCTTTGTGCTCGGTTTCGCCGAGCTGGGTCGCGGCTACATGGTGCAGCACTTGCTGAACAACGCCGCCCGCCAGGGATGCCGCGTCGCCGTCGTCGAGGGCAAGACCAACACGGACGTTTCCAACGCGGTTTCCGCGATCCTCACGCCGCAGGGCATCGGCGGCGACACGGTCAGCGTGCAAATCAACAACATCAGCGGCGACGCCGGGTCGGCCCAATCCGGCGACGAGGTCACCGTCCTTGTGTCTGTCCCGGCGTCCTCGGTCAGCTGGGTCCCCGGCGCGCAGTTCCTCTTCGGAACCATCACCGGCCAAAGCACGCTGCGCCGAGAATGAGGCGCCGGAATCGGGGTTGCCATGATCCGCCAAGCTCCCATGTGCCGTCCGCCACAGTCGCGCCGCCGCGCGGCGGCTTCCGTCGAGTTCGCCGTCCTGGCGCCGTTTCTGTTTTTTCTGGCGATGGGAGCGTTCGAGGTGGGGCGGGCCATCATGGTCCGCGAAGTGCTGACCGACGCCGCTCGTAAGGGCTGCCGCACCGGCGCGCTGCCCGGCAACGCCAGCGCCAACATCATCGCGGACGTCAACGACATCCTGACGGACAACAACATCCCCACGTCCTACGCCGCCGTCGCCATCCTGGTGAATGGCGCCGCGGTGGACGCCTCCACCGCCGTTTCGGGAGATCAAATATCGGTTAAGGTGTCGGTGCCGTACAGCAAGGCGGCCTGGACGCCCCTCATGTTCTTCAACGGCTCCTCGGTCGATTCGGAAACGCTGGTCATGATGCGCCAGGGTTAGGACCGCGGCCGGCGCAAGCCCCTAGGAGGGCCCTATTCGATGATGCTTTCACCAACCCGCCGCATCGGCCGTCGGGCCGCCATCGCCCCCTTAGCGGCCATCCTGCTCATTCCGCTGCTGGCGCTCACCGCCTTCGCCGTGGACATGGGCTATATCGTGCTGATCCAGAGCGATCTGCAAAACGCGGCCGACTCCGCCGCCCTGGCCGGCGCCAACAAGCTGATGACCGGCTACGTACAGTACAATCTGCCCGGCCAGTCCACGGCCAACAAGGCGAACATCCTGAGCACGGCGGAGTCCAGCGCTTCCGCCGCCGCCATCCAGTTCGCCGGGCTAAACAACGCCGGCGTCAACGGCTTGACGCTGCTGAACAGCGACATCCAGTTCGGTTTTACCGACGGCAGCGGCAATTACACTCCGAATTCCGACAGTTCGACGGTCTATCCCAATACGATCAAAGTGACGCTGCGCCGCGACAACACGGCCAACACGCCGCTAGGGCTGTTCTTTGGCCCGGCCGTCGGAACGTCGTCGGTGAACCTCACGGCGTCGGCGGCCGCCACTATTTACGCGGCCAACATCAATAGCTTCCAGAACACCTCATCCCTGCAGCTCGGGATGCTGCCGATCACCTACGACGTCAACGCCTGGAACAAC
>DATKHW010000135.1:0-6120 GCA_035546275.1 Gemmataceae bacterium | reverse complement strand
TCTCGCCTGTTTGCAGCAGCGAGTGAATGCAGCCGCTGCCCACCACGCGCGCCGCGAAGGCGCCGTATCCGTTTGGAACAATAGCCACGGCCTGGGTGGGATCGAAGCGATAGATCAGGTTGAACATCAGCGCCTCCCGCCGGCCATTGTCCGCGGTAGGCGTCGCGACGGCAAGAGAAAGGCGGGGGAGGATAGCGGCCGATTTACGACGGCCCGGACGGCAAATCACACTTCATAGGCGGTGCGCCAGGCCGGTTCTTCCATTCGGCCGGCCGTTTCGGCGGCTTGGCCGTTTTGCTGGCTGGCCCACGCTAGAACGCGCCGGGCCACCTCAGCGGCCATCCGGCTGTGGATCGGCGGCGCCGCTTGGCCGCGCTGCAAACCGAGGTCCACGCCGAGCCGGCGCTGCACCACGTCGGCCGTCGCCAGGGCGATCTCCCGGTTGGGCAGCCGGGCCAGATCGTGCAACGCCGCCACCGCCTCCGGCGAAGCGCCCTCCGCCAGCAGCGCCTCCGCCGCCATAAGCCGCACGGGCGCCGGCGTGGAGACCGTCAGCAGCCGACGCATCACTTCTGCGTCCAGTTCCCGGTGCTGATAGAGCACGCGCGCCAGTTCCAGCCGCAGCACGGCCGACGTATGCGGATTGGTCAGGTCGCGAATCAGCTTTGTAACCAGGTCGAGGTCGCGCCCGGCTGCCAAAACCTGTCCAAAATGGACGCCCAGCGTCAGCGCCGCTCGCACCGCCAGGAGCCCTTTTTCGCCAGCCCATGCGGTCATGTCGCTGACCGCCTCGGCCGTCAGCTGCCGACCCTCATGGCGAAGCGGGCCGTCGTCCGCGCAAGCTGGGTCGGATAAACAGCGGCGGGCGGCCGCTCGAACCCACGCCCAGCGGTGCTCGGTGTTCCACAGCAGGGCCTCGGTCGCCGCCTGGCGGACGCCGTGCGACGGGTCGTAAAGGAACTCGGCCAAGCCCTCCACGATTTCGCGGTCGTCGCGGTTGGCCAGGGCGTAAACGGCTGCCGCGCGGATTTCCGGCTCGATGGCGCGGCGGGCCGCATTGAGGACCAGCTCCGCCTGGCCGTACCGCCAGTTCTGGCGGAACTCCAGCGCCGCCAGGGCCGCCACGCGAACCTGCGGCCGCAGATTCGTCAGCAATTCCAGCGCCGGCCCCGCGTCCACGTGCAAGGCCTCGCGCAGCGCCTTGACTTCGGGCAACAGGCGGCAAGCGTCCAGGTCGGCCGGCCACTCGACGCGCCGCGCCAGCTGACTTGCCAGCGCTCGCGCCCGCCGCAGCGTCGGGGCCCCGGATTCGCGCAGGCACTGCACCGCAAAGAAGGCCAGCGGCGTCACGAGCAGCGTCGCCTCGCACGTGTGCAGGAACCAGTCGTCCCGTCCGACCGAAGCCATGAGCATCCAGCTGAGAGCGATGACGTAGAGCATGATGACGGCCGGGCCGACCGGTTCGCGCCAGCCCTGCCGACTGACAAAGGCCAATCCGCAAGCAAGGAACTGGAACAGGGCGCCCAATCCCAGGAGCAGGGCGGCGATGCCGTTGCTTCGAACCGCCCCCGCGGCAAGCAGCGCGGCCGGCAGCAGCAGAATGGCGCCGCGGAGAAAGCGGAGCAAGAAAGACGCAGGTTTGGGGGCCGGCCCTGGCGTGTTTCGGTTGCGCATGGCGCCTCGTAGGTATTGCCGTCCGCGCGAGGGCGCTCGGCGGCGCAGAGTCTGCCGTATCTTTCACCAGTATTGCTTATTGCTGGGAGAAACGCCAAAAATCCCGCGGGGATTCGCTTAACAGCCGTCAAACATCTACCTGCGCTCCTTGCCCAAGCGCGTGGCCATGGCGGCGACGAATGGGGTCCACTTCCTCCGCGATGAATTCGTCCACCTGCTGCGGCGCCCGGCCGACGAATCGGCCCTCCGCCAGCACCGCGTCGAAATCCACCCGCGCCAGCAGCGGCTCGGCCCGCAGCCGGTCGAGCAGATCGTTTCGCGCTGCTCCGGCCTTCAGGCTGGCCGTCGCCGCTTGACTGTGATCGCGGATGACGCGGTGCAATTCCTGCCGATCGCCCCCGCCCGCAACCGCCGCCATCATCACGTTTTCCGTGGCCATGTACGGCAAGGTCAGGTCCACATTGCGACGAATTACATCCTCATTGACCACCAATCCGCCGCTGATGTTCAGCGCCAGCCGCAGCACGGCGTCGGCCGTCAGGAAGGCCTGCGGCAACGTCAGCCGGCGGTTGACGCTGTCGTCCAGCGTCCGCTCCAGCCATTGCACCGCCGCTGTTTCGGCCGCGCTCACAGCCAACCCGCCGAGGAATCGGGCCAGGCCGCACATCCGTTCGCTGCGCATCGGGTTCCGCTTGTACGGCATCGCCGACGACCCCGCCTGTTCCGCCTCGAACGGCTCGTCGATCTCCTGACGATGGGCCAGCAGCCGCACATCGGTCCCGAATTTATGAGCGGTTTGGCCGATCCCGGACAAGACATCCAGAACTTGCGAATCCACCTTGCGGGAGTAGGTTTGTCCGGTGACGGGATAAACGGCGTCGAAGCCCATCTTCTCGGCGACGCGGCGGTCGAGCCGGCGGACCTTGTCCTGGTCGCCGTGGAAGAGGGAGAGGAAGCTCGCCTGGGTGCCCGTGGCGCCCTTGGCGCCGCGGAAGCGCAACGTCGCCACGCGATGTTCGATTTCGTGGAAGTCGAGGATGAAGTCATAGCACCACAGACCGGCGCGTTTGCCGACGGTGGTGAGCTGGGCCGGCTGGAAGTGCGTGAAGCCGAGCGTCGGCAGATCGCGCCAGCGGACGGCGAAGCGCGCCAGGGCGTCGATGACGCCGACCAGCCGGTCGAGCAGCATCCGCAGCCCCTCGCGCATCAAAATCAGGTCGGTATTGTCCGTGACATAGCAACTCGTGGCGCCGAGATGGATGATCTCGCGGGCGGCGGGGGCGGCTTCGCCGTAAGTGTGGATATGGGCCATCACATCGTGACGCAACCGGTGCTCATGGAAATCGGCGCGGGCGAAGTCGATGTCGTCGGTATGGGCACGCAGTTGCTCCAACTGGGCGTCGCTGATTCGCGGCGAGACGCGGTCGTCCGCCGTGAGGCCGAGTTCTTGTTCCGCTTCGGCCAAGGCGATCCAGAGGCGGCGCCAGGTGGAGAACTTGCGCTGCGGACCCCACAGCTCGGCCATTTCGCGGCTCGCGTAGCGCGTGACGAGCGGGTTGTCGTAAACAGATTGGGAACGCATGAGATTTCCTAACGTTAAGCCGCGCAGCGTCAGGCTTTACCCAGGCCGCATCGCCGTGCGCCGGCCCCGCTTTTTTATCACCGATGCGCGTCCGCGTGGCCGCACGACCGGGATTCGTCGGGTAGACTCAGGGGAGATGGAGGGCCAGGGGCGCAACGCCCCGCCATGTCAGGAGGGCTGCGACGATGACGCGCGTGCGATGGATGCTGCTGGCGGTGCTGGTCACGGCGGGCCTGGGCTTCACGGCCTCGCCGGCCCACGCCCAGCAGATTGACCCGACGCTCAACCGCTTCTTCTACTACCCGTACTACTACTTCCCCGCCAACTACTGGCCCAGCCAGGGGCCGCAATGGCCGGAGCCGGTCGGCGCGCCGTACATGCGTCCGCCGGCCTACATGGCCTATCCGCCGTTCAATGAACCGCACTGGCGCTACGAATACCTCACGCCGCAAAAGCATTACCGCGGCTTCCATTTCTGGTTGGACCAGTTCTAAGCCCCTGGCGGCAACTGAACTCGCGGCGCCCCTCGAACGGTGCGGAAACTAACCTCCGAGGGCCGCCGCGCTTCCCACGGCCGCCTCACGGCATGTGAGCGTCAATCGCCCTCAACACGTCATCCGGGGACAGTCGCGCGACCACGAGGGGCGAGCGATAGACCCAGCGCACCGTGCCCTGTCGGTCCACCAGGATCGTCGTCGGCGCGTCGGCGTCGCTCCCATCCGGCTTCGCGTGCTTGTGAATGAGATCCGCCGCGTTCGTGAGGCCGCGGCTTTCGTCCGCCAGAACAATCAAGTGTGGAAATTGAGCCTGCGTTTTCTTGGCGTCGTCGATCCCTTCGACCGAGGCGACAATGACGCGGGCGCGGCGGCGGTCGTAGTCCTCATGGCGGCGTTCGAGCTGACCCAGCTCGATCATGCAAATCGGTCACCACCGACCGCGGAAGAAGACGAGAACGGTATTCTGCTCGCCCGCCAGATCGGCCTGTGTGAACGGCGCGCCGTCGGCTCGCGCGGAGGCGAAGGCGGGGAACAGCTTTCCCTCGGCGGCCGGCCCCGCGTAGGGCGGCAGCAGCATTCCCAGCAGAATGAACCACTCGCCCGCGGCGAGCAGCGTCACCAGCACCAGCGCAACGATGCGCCAGACGGTCCGACTCCGCCAAAGGGCGACGACGATCACCACCACGCCGAGCGTCGCGGCAGCGGGGACGTACCACGGGGCCGTCAGATTCCGCAGCCAGATCTGCCCGGCGTAGGCGGCGACGCCGAGGACGGGGAGGATCAGGTCCAGGAAGAGCAGGTGGCGGCCCGGATAGCGCCGTGGCGCGGCGTCGGGTGCAGTGGTCATGCCCTTATGGTATCCATGCGGAGGGCCGGTGCAACGTCTGCACAGCGCCGGCGCCGCCGCGCAGTGGTTTGGCCGTCCGGCTTTTCATACAGGATCTTGCCCCGGTCGATGACTTCACGAAGGAACGAGTCTCGCTCGGCCTGCCGCCAGGCGAGGTTCTTGGGAGTTCGCACCTGCCGATCTAGGCGGAAGTTTGTTCCACTTCCAGGCAAACATTCACCGCCTGGTCGAGTTCATTCCGGGTCGCCATGACGACGAGGATGTCCACGTCGTTGTCCGCATGGGGCCGCCCGTAAGAATAAGAACTGAACAGGATGATCTTCTGCGGCTGAAAGCGCTACGCCGCCTCGCGGGCAAAATGATGCATCAAGCTCCGGGGATTGTCCGCGCCACGATACCAGCGGGGCCGCGGCGGCGGCGGCGCGCATTGCGAATTGCGGCGTTTGGACATCGTGTCTCCATTATAAAGCAGCGTGGGCTGATTTGCTTGCGGGCGCGTGGTTCCCTGCGATGGCCAGCGGCTTCGGCGCCGCCTTGGCCCAAAAGGGCGCAGCGCAGTTCTTGGACGTATTATCTGCGCCGTACCGCTTGCCGTCGGCGGTTGCTTTCTTTGCCGGCGCGATCGTAGCTGACGGCGCCGCGCGGTTGTAGGATGCGGGCAAGGTCAATGAGGTAGAGGGTGGCGGTCGAATTCGGGCGTAGGATTTCCTGCGAAGGAGGTTTCATGAGTACCACACCGGTCAAACCAATGCCAGCGACGCGCGTGGAAACGGTGGAGGAGCAATTCCGCCGTCTAGCGGCCGCCGGGCACAAGGACACGGATTGCCTTTCCTCCATGGCAGAGGCGGAAAACCATCCGGCGTACCAGGAGATTGTCCGTCTCGGTCCGGACGTTGTGCCGCTCTTGCTGTGCGACCTTGCGGAGAACCACACGCACTGGTTCGCAGCTTTGGAAGCGATCACCGGGGCCACGGCCCGCGACGGCGTCGGCCCCCGGCGACATCCCCCGGATGGCGCAAGCCTGGCTTCGCTGGGCCAAGCACAACGGCTGCCGATGGCGACGCCGCTCATTGGCTTCGTCCGGCGGTTCCCAGCATGAGGAGGCGTATCATGGTTGCCCGTGGTCATGTGCAAGATGGAGTCGCAGTGCTGGACAATGGCGCTTATTTCCCGGAAGGGCAGGGAGCGACCGTGCTGCCGCCTGATCGGGCGCCGGCCGCACCTACGATGAAAGGCTCGGCGCCGCACAGCTCTCTTGACGTCCCCCCGTATGTCTTGGTCCGGTGCTGCGCACCCCGACCGCCGCCGCCCTTCTCGGCGGACAAAACGGGACAGCGCACTTTTTGGAAGTATAATCTAAGCTTCCCCCCTTTTGTCCGTTTTCCCTTTTCCGTCCCTCCGTCTGGATTCTCAACCGGGGCCTGCCCGCCAGGGACTTGCGTTTCGCCCCGCCAGTCCGCGCGCGGCATGGCGAGACGCGCTTCTACTATTTCGATGAAAAAAATCCTGAAGCCTTGTTT
>DATKHW010000134.1:0-14665 GCA_035546275.1 Gemmataceae bacterium | reverse complement strand
TGGCGGCGACTATGAGAACGGCGAGCGCTCCTATCGCGATCGCGGCAGCGATCCTCGTGCAACGCCCCGCCGGTACGAACAGGAGAATGATGCCGCCCATCACGCACACGACCCCGACGACCGTGCCGCTAATGGCCGTTTGCGAAACCATCTTTCCGAGGACTTTGGTCCACCAATCAATCCCAATCAGGCCAGGTGGGACCAGCGTACACATGGCAAAGATATAGAGCAGAAAAAAGACGCCGAAGATTGCGGCGATCACGCCAGCCATACGAGCCAGCAGCATAATGCTCCCCTCCGGACGCACACATGCCATAGGCCTATGGTCGCCAGGAAGAGGGTGAGGATCAAGCGTAAAGAGGCGGACTCGGGTACGCTACGGCTTCGGCGTCGGCGCCGCCGGCGCCGCAGGAACCCATTGCTCACTCCGCGGCACGCCCTCCAGCAAATCGCCTATCGCCGTCGGTTCCGGCTTGGCGCATGTCTCCGCGCCGCTTTTCTCCAGCGTCTGCCATCCGCCGCCGAGCGCCCGGTACACCGAAATCAGGCTCAGCGCAATGTTGCCCTGCGCCACGGCTAGCTGATCCTGCGCCGTCACCAGCTGCGATTGCGTCGTGAACACGCGGTTGAAATCGGCGGCCCCCGCCTGCCACTGGATCAGCACCTTGTCCACCGAAGTCTGGGCTGCCTCCACGCTGGTTTGCAGGCTCCGCGCCTGCGCCTGATATTGCAGGAACCCGGCCAGGGCGTCCTCCACTTCCCTGGCGGCCGACAGCACGCTTCGCTGATAGTCCAGCGTCAGCTCCTGGAAGCGGGCGTCCTGCGAACGGACGTTGTTGAGGATGCGGCCGTAATTGAGGATCTTCCACTGGAAGTTCGGCGCGATCACACCGGTGAGGCTGTCCTCCGCGAACAGCTGCCGGATGTCGTTGGCCGTGTAGCCAAGGAAGCCGGTGGCGGCGATACGCGGGTAGAAGTCGGCCTCGGCCACGCCGATCTGGGCGCACTGGGCGGCCGCCTGGCGCTCGGCGGCGCGCACGTCCGGCCGGCGCAGCAGCAGCTCCGCGGGAAGGCCCACGGCGACCTGCGGCGGGGCCGACGGAACGGGCGCTTCGGGAAGGCAGGAAACCAGCTCGCGCGGCGGCAAGCCAAGCAAGATGCACAGCTGGTCGTTGGCCTGACGTAACCCGATCTCCAATGGCGGAATGGACGCCTCCGTCTGGGCGAGGAGCGATTGGGCCTGCGCCACGTCGAGGGCGTCGGCCCGGCCGAGGTCCTTGCGATCCCGGACGATGCCGAGCGATTTCCGCTGCAATTCGGCGTTCTGGCGGGCGTAGGCGATGCGCTGCTGGAAGGTGCGGATCTGCACGTACTGCGTCGCCACATCGGCCGTGAGAGTGACGAGCGAATTCCGGTAGTCGTCCACGGAGGCGGCCAGCTGGGCCTTGGACGATTCGATATTGCGGCGAATGCGGCCCCAGAAATCCAGCTCCCACGTCGCGTTGAAGCCGCTGGCCCAAACGTCGAACGTGGTCGGCGTCAAGGCGGCGGCCGCAGCCGGCGGGCCGGCGACGCCGCCGGGGCCGAACAGGCCGCCGTTCTTGCTGAGCTGGGCGTGGGCGTAGGCGCCGACGGCCTCCTGGGTCTGCGGCAGGAGATTGCCGGCCGCGATGTTCCGCTGCGCCCGAGCCTGGAGGACGCGCGTCGCCGCCGTCTTCAGGTCGAGGTTTTGCTTGTAAGCGGTCTCAATCAGGGAATCGAGGGCGGGATCGTTGAAGACGGCCCACCAGGCGTCGTCCGGCGGTGCGGCCGCCACGCGCTCGTCGTCGGCGTCGATCCACTGCGCGGCGACGGGCGCCGGCTGCTGGCGGTAATTCGGTCCGACCTTGAAGCCGTTGCACACCCACTGATCGAGCGTGGTGCAGCCGCCGGCCAGCAAAGCGAGCGCGGCCAGGGCCGCAGCGCGGCGCGCACGGTCGGATCGGAGGATCGGCAAATGGGCCATACCGGACCTTGCTTAGAGGACGATGGGCCGGACAATGCGCACACAGGGGGACAGGCCGCTCATAGCGGCGTCGGGCGCGATGGTCAAGGCGGGATGTGCGTATAGATCGCCGTCATGAACTGACCAGCAACTCCCCCTTCGCGACGGTCGCCGCCTTGCCGCCCAGGAAAGCCCGGTCCTTCACGATTCGCACTTTGACCACGCCGGTGCGGGCCGATGCTTGAAACGCCGTGAACTCCGTCTTGTGCAGCCGCTTGCTCCAGTAGTCGCCCAGGCAGCAATGGGACGAGCCGGTCGCCGGGTCCTCGTCCACGCCGACGGCTGGAGCGAAGAAGCGAGAAACGAAATCGAAGCGATGATCGGCGGACCGACTGGTGACGATGACGCCTCGCGCCGGCGCCGCCGCCAAGCGCTTGAAGTCGGGCGTCAACCCCCGCAGCACGGCCTCGGACTCCACTTCCACGAGGTAGTCGAACCGATTCTTGCCGACATATTGGGCGGACGCGCCCAGCGCTTCAAGAAAGCCCGGAGGGGCTTGTGCTGATTCCGCAGGCGTCAGGGGGAAGTCCAGCTCGATGTCGTCGCCGCGACGCAGGGCCCGCAGAACGCCGCTGCGAGTCGAGAAGCGGATTTCATCTCCCGCAGCCGCAGCGTGCCGCCAAAGGACATGCGCCGACGCCAGGGTTGCATGGCCGCAGAGATCCACTTCCACCGTCGGCGTGAACCAGCGCAGGTCGAAGCCGCCGGACTGCGGAACGAGGAACGCCGTTTCGGAAAGATTCATTTCCCGAGCGACGGCTTGCAGCCAGCTTTCCTCTTTCCACGAGGGCAGAAGGCAGACGGCGGCCGGATTGCCGCCGAAGGCACGATCCGTGAATGCGTCCACGTGAAAGAGGGGAACAGTCATTTTGTGCTCCCTGCGAGACTTGTAACGCCGGTCGATCAGTCTTCTTCCGGCTCCGCGTCCTCCGCGGCGGCGCGGCGCTGGGCTTCGATGGCGGCGACGGCGCGCTCCAGGTCGTTGCGGTGGACCCAGACTTCCGGCCGAGCGCTCTGGGGATCGAGAAAGCCGGAATCGAGCAATTCGCCCAAAACCTTGCACGGAATGCCCTCTTCCTCAAGGGCCTCCTGCATCGCCGCCGCCTCCGCGGGATCCGCCGCCGTCGCCAACCGAATGATGTCGTCGCCTTGCATGATCGTCTCCCCAATATAGAGCCCACAAGCCAGCGGGCCTTCCAGGGTGCTTTGTATTCCGCGCGCCGCATTGCGACTGGTACACAGATCATGCCGGCCGATCGACCTCGGAAAATCGTTGCGGTCGTTTCGGTGGAGCGGTACCTTAACGCGCTGGAGTCGAAATCGCCCCGCGATGGGCGCTGCAGCAGGTCCGCCAAGGAGAAATCGCATGTCCACGCCGAGCAACCCGACGACAAACCGCCCCCGAAACCGAAGCAAAAACGCCCTTATCGTTTGGGGCGTCATTATTCTGATTTGTGCGGCCGGCATGGTCGGAACCTACGTGCTGTTCGTCAAGGCGCCGCCGCCCAGCAAAATCATCATCGCCACCGGCAAGGAGAGCGGCGCCTACTACCCGTTGGGCCTGGCTTACGCCGAGGAGCTGAAAAAGGAAGGCCTGACGGTCGAGGTGCGCAAGACGGAGGGCGCGGGGGAAAACCTGCAATTGCTCCAGGATCCGCACTCCGGGGTTTCCGTCGCCTTCCTCCAGAGCGGGGTCGCCGATCCGGAGGCGGCCAACCAGCTCCAAGCTCTCGGTAGTCTGTACCGCGAGCCTCTATGGGTCTTCTACCGGGGCGACAAGAAGATAACAGAGATCAGTCAACTGGCCGGCAAGCGCATCGGCGTCGGCACGCGGGGCAGCGGAACGTACCCGATCGCCTCCAAACTGCTGGCCGCCAACGGTCTGCCGGAAGCTCCCGACAGCGGCGCGGAAAAGCAGACGGTGCTGGTCGAACGGGACGCGGCCGAGGCGGCCAAGACGCTGCTGAAGGCCGACGGCGATCTTGACGCCGCCTTCTTCGTGGCCGCCTTCAAGGCCGATTACATCCAGCAACTTCTCAACGATACGAACCTGCATCTGATGAGCTTCAGCCAGCAGGAGGCTTATCACATCAAATACCGCTTCATGTCCGACCTGACTTTGCCGCAAGGCCTGGTCAACCTGGGCAAGAACGTTCCTGCCGAGAACATCTCCCTCTTAGCGCCCACCGCCATGCTGGTGACGCGCAAGGACGTGAATCCCGACTTGATCCCGCTGCTGCTCACCGTCGCTGCGCACATCAACGGCAAGGCCAGCGAGTTCGCCAATCCCGGCGAATTTCCCTCCGCTTCCTACACCGACATCCCCGTCAGCCCGGACGCCGAGACATATTACAAGTCCGGGCCGCCCCTGCTGCAGCGCTATCTTCCCTTCTGGCTGGCGTCGCTGGTGGATCGCCTCAAGGTCATGCTTCTGCCGCTAATCATGCTGCTGCTGCCGTTGTTCCGGGCCGCTCCGCCGCTGGTGCGCTGGCGCACGCGCCGCAAGATCTATCGGTGGTATTCCGACCTGAGGGAAATCGACCGGAAAATGGCCGAGGGCCTCTCGGGCGCCAAGCTCGATGCGGAGCTGGCGCGCCTGCGGGACATCAGCAAGCAGGTGGCCGCCGTGGAAGTGCCGCTGAGCTACATGGAGGAGTTCTATCATCTCCGTATGCACCTGGCTATGTTGCAGGAGCAGATGGAGAAGCGGAAGACGCAGCAAGGGAACGGAGCGACGGCGGTTCCTCTTTCGGCGAACGCCGTTTAGCTGCGACGCGTCGGGGGAGCGCACAAAACGCGCTCCCCTGACGGATCGCAGCTAAACGCCTCGACGCCGGTTACGGCTTCGGCGGCGGCAGCTTGTTCGTCGGCTTGCCCGACAGGTCCACGGCGCCGGCCGCCACGATCACCATGTGTTCCGGGTCGAGATACTTCTTGGCGACGGCCTGCACATCCTCCGGCGTCACCGCCATCACCGCCTTGCGGTAATCGCTCAGGTAGTCGGCCCCGAGATGGTGCCGGTCCAAGTACAGCATCTGGCCGGCCGCTTCCGCCGACGTGGAGAAATGCAGGCTCTGGTTGCCGACCAAATATGTTTTGGCGTCTTCCACCTCTTCGGGCTTCGGCGCCGTGTCGCGGATGCGGTTCAGCTCCTCCAGGAATTCCTTTTTCACGCGATCGAAATTCTCGCTGTCCGTGCCGATGTAGCCGATGAACGCGCCCGGTTCCAGGTCGGCCGTCTGGGTGATCGAACCGCGCACCGTATAGGCCAGCCCTTCACGATCGCGCAGCCGGGACGACAGCCGATCCGTGAAACCGGGGCCGACGCCCAGAATGTAGTCCATCACCAGCAGCTTGTAATAATCCGGGTTGTCGCGACGGATGCCGACATGGCCCATGTAGAAGTGCAGCTGGGCCGAATCCGGCATGGGGATGATTTTCTGCGTGAACTCCTTGGGCATCTCGACATTCGGATAGGTCGGCGTTGCCAGGTCCGTTTTCTTCCAGTCGGCCGTCAGCGTCTTGATTTCGTCGGTCACTTCCTTTGCGTCGAAATCGCCGACGATCGCTACAGTCATGTTGGGCGGCGTGAAAACCTTTTGATGGAAGGCGGCGCAATCGGCTGGCGTGAGGGCGCCGACCGTCTTGACCGTTCCCATCGCCGGCCGGCCGCGCGGATGCTTGCCGTAGACCATCGCGTTGAATGTGCGCTGCGCGACCGACTCCGGCTGCGTCTCCTGGTCCTTGAGCGCTGAGAGCAGCACCTGCTGCTGGCGCTCGAAATCGTCCTTGTTGAACGCCGGCTGCGTCAGGCACTCGAACAGCAGACCCAGACCGAGCGAGCGGTCCGGCGACAGGACGCGCACCGAGCCGCCGTTGGAACCCAGGTCCAGGGCGCCGCCGACGCCCTCGATGATGTCGGCGATTTCCGGCCCGCTGTGCTTCTTCGTGGATTCTTGCAGCAGCATCCCGGTCAGCGCGGCCGCGCCGAGCTTGTCGTCCGGCTCATAGACGTTGACGCGGTGCAACTCCGCCTGGGCCGTGATGATCGGCAGTCGATGGTCCTCATACAGCAGCAGGGTCAGGCCGTTGGGCAGCTCGACGCGCTGCACGTCGCGGAAGGGGAAGTCGCCGCCGACCGCGTCGGCGACCCGACTGGAGCGGGCCGCGCTCGCCTTCTCCCGACGAAACGGCGCCAGCGTCCCGGCGGGGGCGTCCTTCGGCGCGGACCAGAGCACTACGCGCTTTTCCGGATCGAGATAGGTCTTCACCACGCGCTGCACATCGGCCGGCGTGACGGCTAGGACGCGGGGCAAAATCGTCTTGAGCCAGTCGAGGTCGTTGGTGGTGACGCCCTTGGCGATAGCGTCGGCCAGCGCGTGGACGCTTTCGCGGCCAAAGACGCTGCCGGAAACCAGCTGCCGCTGCACGCGCTTCAGCTCGGCGTCGGAAACCGGCGCGTCGGCCAGCTTCTTCAGCTCCTCCAGCACCAGTTTTTCCGTGCGGTCGCCGGCCTTCTTGTCGAACAGCTCCAAGTCGATCTCAAACCAACCGGGATAGCGGCCGGAGTTGTGGCTGGCCGAGACGGCGGAGCATACCTGTTCGCCTTCGATCAGCTTTTTGTACAGCCGGCTGGTGCGGCCGTTCAGCAGCGCCTCCAGCACGGTCAGGGCCGGGTAGTCGTCGCTCTTGCTGTCCACCGTGTTCCAGGCCATCAGCATCCGCGGCACGCCGAATTTGGATTCCATCGTCACGCGGGCCGGCCGCCGCAGCTTCTGCGTGGATACTTTTTTGCGCTCCGGCAAATCCGCCTTCGGGATGGGGCCGAACAGTTCCTTGATCTTGGCCAGCGCCTTGTCGGGGTCGAAGCCGCCGCAGACGACCAAGGACGCATTGTTGGGGTGATACCATTTGTCGTAGTGCGACTTGATGATCTCGGCCGTGGCCGCACGGACGTGGACTTCCTGGCCGATGACGGGATGGCCGTAGGGCCCGTCGGCGCCGAAGAGGGCCGGCAGGATCGTCTTGGATTCCAGGTCCCACGGTTCGTCCTCGTCGCGCTTCAGCTCGTTGCAGACCGCTCCTTTTTCCTGCATGAATTCGTGCTTCTCGTCGATGCGCAGGTTGCGCATACGGTCGGCCTCGATTTCCAGCGCCGCCTCCCACCGATCGTAGGGGAAGTCGAAATGAAATATGGTGTAATCCGTATCCGTATAGGCATTATTAGCGCCGCCGTTCTTGAATGTGATATGGTCGATGTCGCCGGGCATGATTTTGTCGGTGCCCTTGAACATCAGGTGTTCGAGGTAATGCGACAGGCCGGTGTGGTCGAGGTCCTCGTCGGCCGATCCGACGCGGTAGGCGACCATGGTGGTGACGATGGGCGATTTGGGCACCGGCTTGAGGTAGACCTTGAGGCCGTTGTCGAGGGTTTCGACGCGGACGCCGTCGTAGAGAGCGGCGGCCGCCTTGAGGGCCGCATCCTCGGCGGGAGCCGCTTTGGGGGGGTCGGCGCGGATTGGGGCGCGGTCCGGAGACCGCGCGCCAACCGGGGGGGTTAGAAGGGCCGCCGGTGTGAGAACAAGAAGCGTCCACAGAAGACGCGAAGGAGACAAGCAAGACATGGGAGCATCCTCTCCATCAGGAATCAGGGACAGGCGTCAGCAGGGAATTGTATACGATGTGCGAACGCCGGTCGCCCCTGACTCCTGGCGTCACCGCGGAGCGGCGCCGAAATCCACGTCGGTGCGAGTGTGCGGAGTGAAATCCTCGGCGGCGCTCATCTGGCGATAGGCGTCCTGGCCGGCTGCGCCGAGGAGGTCCAGCTCCGACAACGGCAAATGGGAGACCTCGCGGTAGAAGAAAACGTCGTCGTCGCTGGCCGCCGGGGCGAATTCGACTTCCGGCAGGGCGGCCCGCGTCAGCTCAAGGACGCGGTCTCCGGATGGACCGGGCGGCGTGGCGATGACGCAGATTTCGGAGCCGGCCGGCGCCTTGCGCGGCCCCAGCTCGGGGTGGGCCTCGTCGAAGTAGGCGGCCGCCTCGTCCATAGCAGCTTCCTCATCGGGATGCTGCTCCAGGAAATGGTCCGCCGCGTTCGTCTCGCCCAGCAGCTCGCCGGCGAACGCCTGAGCCGTCGCCATCATCGCGGTTTCGACGTTGGTCAGCAGGTTAGTGCTGGCCAGGCAGATGTGAACCAGCGCCACGAAATCGCGGTGGATCATGGCCTGCGTCCGCACATCCAGTTCGAGCAGCGCCTCTGGACCGATGCGGGCCAGGAATTCGTCCACGGCCTGCCCCAGGTCCTTGCATCCGGAAGGCAGCACCAGCCGGCCCGCCCGTGCTTCCGACTCGGTCCCGTCGGCGGGCGCTTCCAGCAAGCGGTTCAGCTCCGTCAACCGCACGCGGCAGAAATTGATCTCGCGCAGCTCGTCGGACAGATGGCCGCGCAGACTCAGGAGCGTGGACGACGTGTGCTGCATCACCAGGCTCTGATAGCGGAGCTTGGGATACGCCCGCAGCAATTCCACGATCTCGGCGGCCGGCGGCGGCGTCGGACGCCGGCCGAATTTGACCGGGCCGAACAGCGCCTGCAGCCGCTCGTAGCTGTGCGCCGCCTTCGCCGCCAGCTCCCGCGCCAGCGGCTCCTGACGCTGCAAGATCTGCTCAATGGTCGCCACAAGCTGGCGCACCGCCTCCTCGGCGCCGGCCAGCCGATACTCCGGCTCCTCAATCAGATGCACCGAGATTTCCGCCAGCTTTTGCCCCCACTCCGTAACCACTTTTTCCGACGCCTCACGCAGACGCCGGACCAGCGCTCCAGGGACGTCGCCAATGCCTTCCTCGCGCGGCATGCCGATCAGGCCCTCCAGCTCAGCCAGCACCGGCGCCGGGTCCGGGATGTTCAGTTCCGGCCCCGACCCCTCCTGGCGCTGCCGCGAGCCGCCTCGCCCGGCCAGGGGAGCATAGTGCTGCAGCAGCGGCCCCAGGATATCGACGAAAGCGTCCTCCGGGGCCTTGCGCAGCAGGTCCTCACAAGACTCGCGCAGCCGGCCGATCAGCGTCTCGGCGCCGAGTTCGTACAGCGTCCATTGCTCCTGGACGTAGGTCTGCACCGCGTCGCGCAGCGGCTTGCTGTCCTTGCTCATCCAGCGCTGCACCATGCGCTGGCACAGCTTTCGGCCGGCCTCGCGGAGCAAGGCGTGCCGCGGCCAGGCCAGGTGGTACATGCCGAACGTCTGATAGAACATGCCGCGCTGCTCCCAGGGCGGCGCCGACAGGCCGGCCCGTCCCAGGTCGGCCGCCTTGCCCAGGGCCGTACACAGGTCGCGGTAAAGGAACTGCCCCGCCGAATCGACCAGCTCGCGCGTCGCCGTCTCGTCGGCCTCGTCCGGCATCGGCAGCAGGAAACAGCGGCTGAACGGCGGCTCGGCGTCCTGCACCGGCGCCTCGCGCTCGTGGTAGCGGGCCTTGAAAACGGTGCTCGGAGAGGAATAATGGCTCAATTCCGTGAGAGCGGCGCAGGCGTTGCCCAGCGGCAGGACGCGGGTGCGATGGCGGTCCACCGGCGGCAGCAGCAGCAGCCCGATGACTTCCGGCTGGGCGTAGCCCATCTGGCGGAGCATGGCGCGCAGGGTGTAAGCCAGATCGATGAAGACGGCGCCGCCGGTGCCGCCGGCCAGGTTGACGACCAGGTAGATTCGCGGCCGATTGCTGCGGACGCCGAGGCCCGACTTATTGGCGGCGTTGGTCAGAGCCTGCGGCTCCAAGAGCGCCTCCAGCTCCGCCTGCAAACGGCGGACGATGGTGCGGTAGTTGTCGTGGAAGGCGAGGCGGCCCAGCGCGCGCACGCCGGTGGTCACCTGGGAGCGCGGAATGCGGTAGAGCATCCGGCGGTTGAACCAGCTGTCGAAGCTGACTCGGCCGTCGCGCAGCTTGAAGTAATAGCTCGGCCGATTGAGCGGCGTCAGCAGAACCTCGTTGGCGGAAAGCGCAGCGCCCGGCCGGCCGGCCGTCGCCGCGCGAACCACGTCGGGGTCGGTGTCGAGCAGCAGCAAGCGCAAATGCGCCGCATCGCTCAGGGAACCGAAGCGTCGATGGACACTTTCACGCAGCTGTTGCAAGACGGTCATGCCGACCGCGCCCACTCCGACGACGAGAGCGGGGAACAAAGCCCCCTCGCCGCGAATTTCCGGCGGGGCCTTGCGAACGGCGGCGAGGGCCTCTTGCAGGACCGCCCCGTCGGCGCCGCGGATGGAAAGCGTCAAGCCGGGATGCGAGTCGGACGGGCCGCGGATGCTGGCGGTCGCCTCGGCCGGAGTGTTCCCTGCCGTCCCGGTCTCGCGCTCGGGCGTCCGCAGCAGGTCCGACGCCGGCGTGGGCTGCGTCGGCCGAGCGGCGAGGCGCTCGGCGAGATCGTCGGCGCTTTCGGCGGGGCAAGCAGCGCGGCGCAGCAGCCGAACCATTTCCAGGCAGGTCGGATGGCGCTCGTCCGGGTTCTTGGACAGGGCGCGTCCGATGATGGGCTGATCGCCCGCCGGCAACGGCGACAGATCGGGGGCGGCCTGCAGATGCTGCACGATCAGCTGGTGGACGTTGGCGCCCGCGAACGGCCGGCGGCCGGTCAGCAGCTCCTGATAGCAGATGGCCAGACTATATTGATCGCTGAAGCGGCTGACCCAGCCGTCGAAGGTTTCGGGAGCGGCGTAGACCGGCGTGACGCCGCCGGTGACCGACGCCTGCATCCCTTCCAGGTCCTTGACCAGGCCGAAGTCGGCCACCTTGACGTGCTGATAGACCAGGAAGAGGTTCTGCGGCTTAATGTCGAGGTGCTGGAGCTGATACTGGTTGTTCATCAGGTCCAGCGCCTCGGCCGCTTCCTCCATGTAGCCGAGCAGCTCCTCGCGCGGGATGCCGGGCAGGTCCTGGGTGCGGCATTCCCGATAGCGGTCCCAGAGATTGCGGTCGGCCAGCTCCATGATGATGAGCAGCTGACCGTCGATGATGTCGTAGCGTTCGAGCGACAGAATGAAGGGATGGCGAACGGTCTTGACGCGGCTGAGGGCCTTGAGCTCCTGCTTGGCGCGATGCCCCCCCTCGCCGTTGGTGGTGACGCAGTCGGAAGGGGCGCCCGAGAGATCTCCAAAGACGAATTTGATGGCCTTGTGGAGCCCGCCGGGGGCCTCGCACTTCCAGACTTCGCCAAAGCCGCCGCCGCCCAGGCGCTCGATGAGCTTGTAGCCTGGGATGGGCTCGGCCTGGCTTTCGATCCGGACCGCCATGATGCGTCTCGTGGGGCAAGGCGCTGGGTCGTCCACCCTGGCGCCTGCCCTCTCCCACACGGGAGGGAAGGCGACGGGTGCGGACCTCGACCGGGGAGTGCGCCGGCCTCCCGACAATCTGCAAAAAACCATAGCTCGCGGCGGGGCGAGTCGCAAATCGGAATCGCGGCGCCCAGCGAGCCGGTGGCCGCAGCCCCCGGAGGATGCTGTCTGCGATTGCCCCAACCCTCCGGGGGCTGACGCCCCCGGCTCGCCCTCGATACAATCGCGGCGAGGAGGTCGCGGTGACCCACTACGCTCTGTCGCTGAAACAACCGTGGGCGGCTTTGCTGGTGCATGGCCGCAAGACCGTCGAAGTGCGCCGCTGGGCCACCCGCCGGCGCGGCGCAGTGCTGATCCACGCCGCGCGCGTGCCGGACCTAAGGCGGGAAGTCTGGGAGCGGCTGCCGCCGGAACTGCTCCTGGAAGCACAGCTGGTCGGCGGCATTATCGGCGCCGCCGAATTGACGGGCGTAGTCGCCTATCCTTCGCCGCAGCTGTTCGTCGCCGACTGCGCCCGCCATCTCAACGACCCGTCGTGGTTCCAGCCGCCTCGGCTGTACGGATTTGTCTTCGCCAATCCGCGGCCGCTGGATTTCCATCGCTGTCCCGGCAATGTTCGCTTCTTCACCGTCGAATACGCTCCGGAGGGGCGCCCATGACGCAGCTGTTGGTGAGCGTTCGTTCAGCGGCGGAAGCCGAAGCGGCCCTGGCCGGCGGCGCCGCGCTCATCGATGTGAAGGAGCCGAGCCGCGGCGCCCTTGGCCGGGCCGACGACGCCGTCATTGCCGACGTGGTGCGCGTTACGGCCGGAAGGGCGCCGGTCAGCGCGGCGCTGGGAGAATTGGCCGACGAACCGAGCGCCGTGTTGCCGGCGAGCCTAAGCGCCCTGTCCTATGTGAAATGCGGGTTAGCTGGGTTGGCGGCCGACGGAGAACCCTCGTGGCCCAGCCAGTTGGCCGGCGCCGCCGATGTCGTATGGAAGAGTAATCCGCTCTGCAAAGTAGCCGTAGTCGCTTACGCCGATTGGCGGCGGGCCCAGGCGCCGACGCCGGATGAGGTGTGTACGTTCGCCAGCCGCCGGCCCGGGTGGGCCTTCCTGCTCGACACCTGGGGCAAGGACGGCTTGACGCTCCTGGACTGGATGAGCCGCGTCGAGATCGATCGCCTCTGCCGCGTCTGCCGCGACGCTGGCGTGAAGACCGCCCTGGCCGGCTCGCTCAGCCGCAGCCTGATCCGCACGCTGAAGCCGACGGCGCCCGACTGGTTCGCGGTGCGCGGCGCCGTTTGCGGCGGTTCGCAACGCACCGCCGCCGTCAATGCGGACAAGGTGCGAGGCCTGGTGGAAGCGCTTACGGAGTCCAATCGCGAAAGTTGACGGCGCGGACCTGCAATCGCGGCAACGCCGGGCGCACTGTCCGCGCGAACCACGGATCGACGTAGCCGCGCTCGCCGGCCTCGTCCCAATCCATATCTTCGGGAATCGATACGGACTTAAGCAGGATCAGATGCTGCGCCCCAGCGACGAGGGCGGCGTGGGCGGCGATGGCATCGCTGGTGACGGACCAGGAGTGCGGTAAGCGGTCGTCGCGACGCAGGAAAGCGAAGGGGTCCAGGATGCACGTATCGCGCGCCTCGTCGGGATGGTCGATGACCGGCGCCGACAGGAGCAGCCGATTGAGGAAACGAGCGTTGAGCGAGAGCGCACCGAGGGCCAGCCAGTGCGCCTGCTCGTCGCCGAGCTGATGAATGCGGTCGAAGTGACGGACCACCTCGGCGGTCGGCCCGCCGCCGGGCACGAATAGCACTTTCGGCGCGGGCAGATGTGTTAGCCACGCATTCAAGCGCGATCCAAGATCGGGTATGTCGTAAAGACTGCCGCCGACCTTTACGATGGCTAAATCTAACCTCATGCCAGGCTCCGCATTGCTGTCTAGGCTAAGTAGCTCAAGATATTTTTGTATCAAAATGTGAAAATATCTCTTGACGCGCCCCCCCCCCTCGGTGGCTAAACTGCCGGCTACCTCATCTTACCGGGGCGCGGCGCAACAGCGCGAAAAGGAAGGAGTCTTTACCACGGGCCGGATGCTCTGCCCATGCGCACATTCCACGGACAAACCGTTGTTTGGTCCTTGCCAAGGAGCTTGGGCGCTCTGGACTCGCGCCGGCGTTCGCCGATAGGATAGGCGACGAGGGATTGCACCATGAAGGCGAATTGGATGTCGTGCGTCGTGATGTCTGTCGCAAGCACCATCCTCATGCTCGGAATGGGAAGCAAAGCGAAGGCAGATGTCCTCAACCTCAACTCGGTCATGCAGGTGGCAGGGCCGGAGATCAAGGGCACGGGGACTTACGCCACCGGCGGCGCCCTGAATACTATCACGATGTATGTGTTCGACGCCTGCAACAACCAAGTGTCGGCGACGCTGGGCATTGCGGTTGGAGGAACAGATTGGGGTTCGACAAGCACGGTAACTGGCGGTTTGCCCAAAGGGACGTATTCGGTTTACGCTGTCATGAAAACGACGTTAAACGGGGTGGTTACCACGACCCAATCTGGCACACTAATGATTACAATCAAGTAGGGCGAAGGGTTACCGGGCCATCGAGAGCGGTTGCTCTCGATGGCCCAAATTTCCGCGATCCAGGAGGGAGCTATGTCGCGACGTTCGGCCATGACGCTGCTCGAGCTATTGGTGGTCATCGCCATCATTGCCGTCCTCATCGGAATGCTCCTGCCCGCCGTGCAAAAGGTTCGCGAGGCCGCCGCACGAATCACCAGCATGAATAATCTCAAACAGATTGGGCTGGCCGCGCAGGGCTTCGGCGAGGACCGATCCGGCAAACTTCCCACGCTCGGCGGCAACGGTCCGAATAACCGCATGCCCATGTTTATCGCTATGATGCCGTATCTGGAACAAGGCAATTTGTATGAACAATTCATAACGAGCACGAAGGGACTTAGCAGCAATTATACGATCCGCACCTACATCAGCCCGGCGGACCCGACGCTTGCGACGCCTTATCCCGGGGTGGTGAGCTACGCGGCCAACGCTCAGGTCTTCGCCAACCGTCCCCGCATGCCGGTCACCTTTGCCGACGGTACATCCACCACCATTGCCTTCGCGGAGCATTACGCGGCCCGATGCAAAACCACGACGTTCTTCTGGATTGACGAGTTGCCCGATTATTTGCCGGACGGAACGATTAACCGTCGTCCCGGCTTTGCGGATAACGGGCCAGCGGTCGCGGCCGCGTTCTATCCCTTTTTCTGGGCAACCATCGCCTATGAATTCAATGA
>DATKHW010000133.1:0-3913 GCA_035546275.1 Gemmataceae bacterium | reverse complement strand
TTCGGAAGCCCCGGCATTCCCTGGAAAGGCAGGCCGGGGCTTCCGAAGACTCTAGCCCCGGCCACGCTCACGGGACCAATTGGTGTCAGCCAGACCAGGCATGGGTGGCGCGCCCGCGCTCTCGAATCCCGGCCAGCCCATGCCTCTGAGCGCCGGTCCTCGCCCATGAGCGGGGGGGGGTGTGCGTTTGACGTGTCGGCCTGACGGTCTGACTCTGCCAGGCGCCGTGGGGCGCTGTGCGGCGCTCACAGGAAGGCCGCCAACCGGGCAGGACCTGTCGGCCTTGACGGTCTGGCCCCGCGCGGGCCTTACAGCCTTGATTGGCCTGCCGAAGCAAAGCGCGGACGGAAGGAGAGAGCCCATGTCGGACGACGAACTCCTGGATGAGCTGCTGACGCGGTGGAACGACGCATACAACCAGGGCCGCGACCTGTCGCCGGCCGAATTGTGCCGCGAGGCGCCGCAGCTGCTCGAACGCGCCGCCCAGGAAATCGCCAAGCGCAAGAGCCAGCGGATCACCTCCACCGCGGATGCGCTGATACCGCCGCCGACGCCGTCGATGGGTCCGCCCCCGCCGCCCCTGAATGCGTTTGCGGGCCTGCGTTTCGACCCGCAACGGCACCATGCCAGCGGCGGCCTCGGCGACGTTTTCGTGGCCGTCGATCAGGAGGTGGGCCGCGAGGTGGCCCTCAAGCGGATCAAGCCGACGTTCGCCGACGATGCGGATTGCCGCGCCCGCTTCCAGCGCGAGGCCGAGATCACCGGCCGGCTGGAACATCCCGGCGTCGTGCCGCTGTACGGCCGCGGCCGCGACGCGGACGGACGACCGTACTATGCCATGCGCTTCATCCGCGGTCGGAGCCTGCGCAGCGCCATAGAGGATTTTTACAAGCCGGAAAATGGCAAGAACGACCCCGGCGGCCGAGCCGTGGCGTTCCGCGGACTGCTGCAATCGTTCACGGCGGCGTGCAACACGGTCGCCTACGCTCATTCGCGCGGCATCATCCATCGCGACCTGAAGCCGGACAACATCATGCTCGGCCCCTACGGCGAGACGCTAGTGGTGGACTGGGGGCTGGCGAAATACGTCGGTCGGGACGAACGCCGCCGCGACGTCGCGGAGGAGTCAATCCGGCCGACGCCCACGCCGAACGGCGAGGGGACGCGGGTCGGGGCGGTGGTGGGCACGCCGGCGTTCATGAGTCCGGAGCAGGCGCTGGGGCGGCCGGACGTGGGGCCGGCCGGCGATGTGTTCAGCCTGGGAGCAATGCTCTATCAGCTGCTGACCGGCCGGCCGCCCTATCAGGGCGCGATGGCGCTGGTGGATGCGGCGGCCGGGAAGTTCCCGCGGCCCCGGCAGGTCCGCCGCGACGTGCCGCGCGCCCTGGAAGCGGTCTGTCTCCGGGCGACGACGTTCCGGCCGGAGGAGCGATACCAAACGGCCGTGGACCTGGCTCGTGACGTGGACCGCTGGCTGGCGGACGAGCCGACCGGGGCGTACCGCGAGCCGTGGCGGGTCCGCGCCTGGCGCTGGGTGAAACGGCATCGCACGCCCACGGCGGCGACGGCGGCGGCGCTGCTGGTCGCGGCGGTGCTGGGGTCGGTGCTGCTGTCGTCCGCCCTGGCCCAGCAGGCCGCGACGGAGCGAGGCGTCAAGGCGGACCTGGCGGAGGCGGCGCAGTTGAGGGACAAATGGCGGTTCGGCGAGGCGCGTTCGGTGCTGAAGCGGGCGGAGGATCGCCTCTCCGGCGGCGGCCCGGCGGTGTTGGCTGCGCGGCTGGCTCAGGCGCGGAAGGACCTGGAAATGGTTGCTGAGTTGCAGGAGCCGCCCCTGATGGCCGTCCCCCAAACATCGCGCGGAGGATCGACGGACTGGTCGCCTGTGGAGGAGCGCTACCGCAAGCTATTTCACGATTATGGCATCGACGTGGAAACCCTGGACGCCGGGGAGGCGGCGTCGCGCATCCGGGCGTCGGACATCCGTGAGCCGTTGATCGTCGCTCTCGACATCTGGGCGTCGGGCTTGCCGGAACAGAACCGTGAACGGCTTGAGCGCTTGGAATACGTGGCGGGGCGGGCCGACGACGACGAGCAGCGGAGAGACCTGCGGCGGGCGTTGGTGAACGGCGATCAAGAAGATTTGAAGCGGCGAGTGCAGCAATGGGACGCCTCGCTCAATCCCACCGCCGCTTCGATGGTCGCCGGCCGGTTGTTCCGGCTGGGGTGCCCGTCTTCCCTGACGGAGCAAATTCTGCGGAGGGCGCAGCAGCTTCACCCGACGGATTTCTTTCTCAATAACGAATTGTCCTATACGCTGTCTCAAACGCCGTCCCACCGTGAGGAAGCGCTGGGTTTCATGCGGGCCGCCTTGGCCGTCAATCCGGACAGCCCACTGGGCCATTACAACCTCGCCAACCGCCTGCAAGATCTCGGCCGACGGGAAGAGGCGGAGCCGGAGTATCGCCGCGCCATTCAGATCAAGGACGACCATGTCGCAGCCCACACCTTCCTTGGCTGGTGCCTGGCCGGCGAGGGCCGGCGAGAGGAGGCGGAGCAGGAGTACCGCCGCGCCATCCAACTGCGGGAAGACGACCCGTACCCCCACAACTACTTTGGGGTCCTGCTGGCCGACGAGGGCAAGCGGGACGAGGCGGAGCAGGAGTACCGGCGCGCCATCCAGATCAAGGAGTACCTCCCCGGTCCTCACAACAACCTCGGCAACCTGCTGACATGCGAGGGCCGGCGAGAGGAGGCGGAGCAGGAGTACCGGCGCGCCATCCAGATCAAGGACGACCTGCCAGGGCCGCACCACAATCGCGGTCTGTTGCTGCAGCGGCTGGGCCGCCACGACGAGGCAGAGAAGGAGTTCCGCCGCGCCCTGCAGCTCAAGGAAGACTACCCCGAGGCCCACTACTGTCTCGGTCAAGTGCTGCAACAACTGGGCCGCCCGGACGAGGCGGGGAAGGAGTTCCGCTGTGCCGTTCGCCTTTACGCCGAAGCGTTCGCTCAGCAACCCGCACTAGCCGACGACATGAAGGCCCGCAGCCGCCGCAATGGCGCGGATGGCCTCGCGACGGGCCAGGTATTTGGGCAATATGACGACATCAAGGGCCGCAACCGATACAACGCCGCCTGCGCGGCCGCCTTGGCCGCCGGCACGGAGGAGGGTTCCTGCGCCCCAGACCAACAGATTCGCGCCTGCCTCCGCAGCCAGAGCCTCGATTGGCTGCGGGCGGACCTGAAAGCGTGGGACAAGCTGCGGCAAGACGACCCCAAGGCCGGCCCCGAAATCCAACAGACGCTTCAGCACTGGAAGACCGACGGCGACCTCGCCGGAGTGCGCGACGGGGACGCTCTGGCAAAGCTGCCCCAGGCCGAACGTGAGGCGTGGCGAAAGTTGTGGGCGGACGTGTACGCCTTGCTGGCCCAGATGGACGATCCGAAATAGCTTTTGTCGCGTCTGGGGGCTTGCGTGATCTTTCCTGTCGCCGCCGGCATGCCGCCCGCCGCCGGCTGCACGACCTCCTCGGCGGCGAACTGCCGTTTTGAACCGTCGCGCCCGGTCCCTGGTGCGGCGAGCCGCGGCGCTCAACGATCTTCATCCCCATGCATTTTTGCTCGCCGTCCCCTGCCCAGACGCCCCCCGGTGTGGTACACTCGGCGTCGCCCCGCGTCCCCACAACGCCGAGGCGCCGCATGGCCCCGCTTCCGTCCCCCGTGGTCCGCCCGGGCCGGCGCCGCCTGCCGGCGCCGAATTCCGGGGGGACCGGCCCCCTTGGGACCCTTCCTATCGACTTCTTTACGTCGCGCGAGGATTTGTCTCATGCCGCTTTCTTCGTTAGCTCGTCGGGGTTTGCGTTGCGGACCGCGAGCAAGGCCTGGATCTTGATTCGGGCGTCGGCGCCTACCTGGT
>DATKHW010000132.1:0-12606 GCA_035546275.1 Gemmataceae bacterium | reverse complement strand
AGGCCGCCGAGGCCGTCCAGCAGATGCGCGACGGAGCCATTGCCGTCAATCCTGACGTCCTCGTGCTGTGCCACGGCGGGCCTATCGCCGAGCCCGCGGACGCCCAGTACATCCTCAGCCATACGCGCGGCATCGTCGGCTTTTTCGGCGCGTCGAGCATCGAACGGCTGCCGACGGAGACGGCGATCACAGCGCGCGTTCGGGAATTCAAGGCGATTGCGATTCGGCAATGAGATTCCGCGCTGTACGGAAGACGAGTGATTCCGTCTGTCCAAAGATTCTCGCGGCGGCGCGCCCGGAAGCCGCGCCGGCGTCGCCTTCGTAATGCAGGGCGTTTCATGGACCGCGAAGCGGATCCGAGAGAGCCGCTGTTTGGCCGCTTTCGCAACTACCTGTGCTTCCTGGCCCGACTGCACCTCGACCCGCGCTTGCGGGGCAAACTGGAGCCAAGCGACGTGGTGCAGCATACCCTGCTGGAAGCGCACGCCGGCCGCGATCAGTTCCGCGGCGGCGGCGAGGCCGAGTGGTTGGCCTGGGTGCGGCGGATGCTGGCGCGCAACCTGGCCGACGCCCTGAAGGCGTTCACCCGACAGCGGCGCGACCTGGCGCGCGAACGACCGTTGCAGGAGGCGGTTCAGGCGTCGTCGGCCCGCCTGGAGGCGTGGCTGGCCGACGGCGCCCCCGGCCCGCCCGAGGAGGTCGAGCGGCGCGAGCGGGCGGTGCGCCTCGCTGACGCGCTGGAGGAATTGCCGGAGGCGCAGCGTGAGGCGCTGCTGCTGCACCACTGGCACGGCTGGCCGCTGGCGCGCATCGCGGAACATATGGGGCGCGGCCCGGAGGCGGTGGCCGGACTGCTCAAACGCGGCCTGAAACGGCTCCGGGAACGACTCGACGAAGAGGGATGATCCATGGCGGAAGCGACGGACGGCGGCGGGCCGCGGGAAAAGCGGGTGGACGCCGTTATCGCGGCGTACCTGGAGGCGGCGGAGGCCGGGGCGCTTCCCGACGAGGCCGAATGGTTGGCCCGCCATGCGGACGTGGCCGATGAGCTGACCGTCTTTTTCGCCGACCGCCGCCGCCTCGCCGACTTCGCCGCCGACCTGCCTCCGGCGCTGGCCGAGGCTCCCACCGTCGCGCCGGGAACGGCAGCTGAGTCTTCCCCAATCACGGTCCGCTGCATCGGCGATTACGAACTGCTGGAGGAGATCGCCCGCGGCGGCATGGGCGTCGTCTTCAAGGCGCGCCAGGTCAGCCTCAACCGCATCGTCGCCCTCAAGATGATCCTGACCGGCCAGTTCGCCTCCGCCGCGGAAGTGCAGCGCTTCCGCACCGAGGCCGAGGCGGCGGCCAATCTCGACCATCCCAACATCGTGCCCATCTACGAGGTCGGCGAGCACGAGGGCCAGCAGTATTTCAGCATGAAGCTGGTGGAGGGCGGCAGCCTCGCCGCCGAGGTCCCGAAGCTGGTTGGCGAGCCGCGGCGGGCGGCCCAGCTGCTGGCGGCGGCGGCGCGGGCGGTTCACCACGCCCACCAGCGCGGCGTCATCCACCGCGACCTGAAGCCGGCCAACATCCTGCTGGACCGGGACGGCCAACCACAAATCACGGACTTCGGCCTGGCCAAGCGTGCGGCGGACGTGGGCCAGACGCACAGCGGGGCCATCGTGGGCACGCCGTCGTACATGGCGCCGGAGCAGGCCTCGGGCCGCAAGGGGGCGGTGACCACGCTGGCCGACGTGTACGGCCTGGGGGCGATCCTGTACGAGCTGCTGACCGGCCGGCCGCCGTTCACCGGGGCGACGCCGTTGGACGTGATGATGCAGGTGCTGGAGAAGGAGCCGGAGCCGCCGACGAAGGTGAACCCGAAAGCGGATGGTGATCTGGAAGCGATCTGTCTGAAATGTCTGCAAAAGGACCCGTCGCGCCGCTACCCGACGGCGGCGGCGCTCGCGGAGGAACTGGAACACTGGCTCGCCGGCGAGCCGCTGACGGCGCGGCCGCCGAGCACGGCTCAGCTGATCCTGCGCTGGCTGCGGAAGAACATCCGGGCGGCCGCGTGGGTGCTGCTCATCGGCGTGCTTTGCGGCGTGGTGGGACCGCTCGGGATGGGCCTAGTGGTCCTCCAGTCGTTCGATTCCGGCTTCTCGATTGCCCATGCGGTTTCTCCAGAGAGTCAGTGGGAAATCCCCTGGCTGACGTCGTTCCACTGGTCGCTTGTCCCGGTTTGGGTAGTCGCGTTGTTATTCTTCGGCGGGCCGCTCCTGTTCCTCGCAAGCGGCTGGCTTCTTCAGCGGACTGTCCGGCCGCGCGATCGGGGGGCCGACGTGCTGACGGGCATGGCGACGGGCGCGGTCGCGGGGCTGACCGCCTATGCTTTGGTCATCGGGCCGCTGTACCTTGTCAACACAGCGGTTCTCAAGGCGCAGGCCGAATTGGGCGACCTGCAAGAGGCCGCTCACATCGCTGTACTGTCTGAGGCGGGCAAGCCATCGGACAACAGCGTCGCTGAAGCACAGGCGCTAAAAATCGAATGGATGGAAAAGGATCTCGATTCACGGCATCCCGGTTTGCAGAAGTTATCCGACCCGTACAACCAAGTTCCTGAAGAGTTTTCCAGCAACCGTGAACGCGTGCAGGTGTTTCGCATTTACGGCGGGTTCGTGAGAAAGGAGCAGAGAGTGGTCGATTGTCTCCGGGTCAACTACCAGATTCACCTGATGGACGAGATGGTAGCCGGTGTTTGGTGGAGCGCGTTCAGCACGATTCTGGGTGCCATGACAGCGTGTATCGTGTCGTCGGCGGTGGCAGGCTTTTTCGTCAGGCGCGAACACCGAAATCTGTCTGGTCGCGGCCTGAAACGGTGGTTGGCTGCCATGCTCCCCTACGTGGAACTGTTACTTTTCAGTATGCCCTTTTTTCTCTTGCCGCTTGCGGACATGATGTTGATGCCGGCGGGGCTTTCGCCCTCCGTATACGGATTCGGCGTCGTTGGGAGTCCTCCACTCGCACTCATTTATTTTCTGCTGCTGGTTCCCTTGGCGATGGCTCTCGTCGGCGTTTTGCGCCAGTGGTCGGGACTGACACGCTGGACCGTGTATTTGCTGTTGCTCCCGCATATCTTGGCGTTGGTGTGGCTCTTTGTACTGGTACGGCGCTGGTGGCGGGCAGCGCGGCAGCGCCGCACAAATCCTGCGACACAAGGATGAGAAAACGCCTCCCGCGCTCGCCTTTGTGGCGGGGTCGAGTCGATGCGGGAGGGGCGAGGCGGCGTTTACCTCCTAATCACCGGGCAATTGCCTCGAAACGGCGCCTACGCAAGAGAAGAGGTGAAGGGCAGCGAATCAACCTGCCCAAAATCCGTCACGACCAAATGCCCATGCCCCTCTGTCACCGGCGCGTTGCCCGGCCGCACCACGAGCGCCGTTCGCATCTCCGCTTCCGCCGCCGCGTCCAGCTCCTGCAACACATCGCTGATGAAAAGGATCGCCGAAGGCGGCGTTCCGATATCCGCGGCAATGCGGCGGTAGCTTTCCGCCTCGCGCTTGGGGCCGGTCGTGGTGTCGTAGTGGCCGCGGAACAGGCCAAGCAGGTCGCCGGCCTCCGTGTTTGCGAAGAACACTTTCTGGGCCGCGATGCTGCCCGATGAGAAGATGCGCAGGTCCAGCCCCGCCGCCGACCAACGGCGCAGGGCCGGCGGCACGTCGGGGTAGACGTGCGACCGCAGCCGGCCCGCCGCATAGCCTTCCTGCCAGATCAGACCCTGCAATTCCTTGAGGCCCGTCGCCTTCACGTCGGCGTCCATGAGGCGGATCGCCTCGGCCTGCACTCGCTCCGGCGTTGCTTCCACCCCGCCGTCCCGCGCGATCATTTCACAGGCGCGGACCACGGCCGGCTCGCCCCAGCGGCGGCGCAGAAAGTCGGCCAGCTCCCGCCGAGCATACGGGAACAGAACCTCATACACGAACGCCACCGACGAGGTCGTCCCCTCCACGTCTAGCAGCACGCCGCGGACGCCGGAGGCCGTCATATCCGCACCGCCGGCGGCCGCACCTCGGCGGCGACGTAGGACGGGCTCCAGCAGACCGGTGTGTAGTGCGTGTGAGCGGCGCCGTCCACATAGTGCGGCGTCCAGCCGGTCATGTCCTGGAAGAGGCGGATCGCCCGGATGACGCGGTCCTCGCACAGGTCGAACCAGTGCATGGTCCCCTTCGGCACGTTGATAAGGTCGCCGGCCTCGACCTGGATGGCGAAGACGGGGCCGAACTCCGGGTGGATGTGGAACAGGCCGCGGCCCTTGAGGATGAAGCGCACCTCGTCCTCAGAGTGGGTGTGCTCCTTGCGGAACTTGTCGAGCAGGGCCTCCAGGTTCGGCGTCTGCGGCGTGACGTTGATCACGTCGGCCGTGACGTAGCCGCCCGAAGCCTTCAGGCGGTCGATCTCCGGCGCGTAGGCGGCCAGAATCGCCTCCGGCGGCGCGTCGGGGCTGACGCGGTCCTCCAGCGGCCAGCGCTCGTGATAGATGCCGAACGGCGCCAGGAAGGCGTCGATCTCCTTGGGATCGTCCAGCCGCCGCTTTTCGTCCGGGATGAGGATGTACGCCATCGGCGCTCCTTTCAATCTTTGTAAACGGCCGACGCCAGCTCCAGGCCGCGACGGCGGGCGACGACCTCGAAGAGGAACTCAAAGATTTCGACGTGCTGGCGGGCCTGCTCCACGTCGCGGCCCCAGGTGTAGAGGCCGTGGCGACGAATGAGGAAGCCGTAGGTCAGCGTGTGGACCGGGTCGAGCAACTGCTGCTCCAGCCGCCGGGCCAGGACCGGGATGTCCTGTGTGTTGTCGAAGATCGGCACCCATTCGCGGTGCTCGTGCGTCTTGACGCCGGTGAGGCCCTTGAGCATCTCGTAACCTTCGATGTGCAACCCGTCGGCCGAGGCGTAAAGTTCGGACAGCAGCGTGCCCCAGACGGAGTGCGTGTGCAGGACGCAGCCGACGCCGGGCTGCCCGGCCAGCACGAGATGCAGCCCTGTCTCGGCGGAAGGCCGTTCGTCGGTCGGCGCGACCGGCCGGCCGGTTTCATCGACGACGACGAAATCGGTCGGCTTGAGGCGGCGCTTGTCCTTGCCGCTGGCGGTGAGGAGGAGGCGGAATGGTTCGCGGCCGAGGACGATGCTGTAGTTGCTGCTTGTGCCGCGCGACCAGCCGAGCTGGTAGAAGAGCGCGGCCACGTCGCGCAGGACCTCGACGCCGGCCTGCACGGACGGCGGCGTGGCGTCATCGACGGGGAGGGAATCGGCCATGGGACGCACCGGGTCGAATTCAGAATGGAGATAATATAGGAGGGAGACAGGGTCCCCGACGAGCCGGAAGCGTGAGGGACGGTCTTCTTTCCGTCGCTCACGCTTCCGGCTCGTCGCACGCTACACGTTGAGGAAGCGGTGCAGCGGCGCGTAGAGCCACGGCACGCTCTCGGCGTCGGCGAGCTGTTTGAGACGGCGGATGTATTTTTCGCTGATCTCGGCGCTTTTGTCCTGGTAATTCGGATCGCAATAGAAGATGCGGCAGCTCAGCGGCCGCGGCTCGCGGGCGGTGCAGAGGTTGCCCTTCTGGAAGGGGCAGAAGTCCGGCGAGACGGGTTGCTCGTAGGGCGGGGCGGCGGCGAGGAGGGTTTCGGCCTCCAGGCTGCTGAGAAAGAGGACGTGGCCGTACTCCTTGAAGCGGCAGCAGCGGCCGCTGGCGACGCACACGGGGCCGGCGGCGGCCACCTCGCGGTCCACTTCCTGGTACAGCTCCAGCACCTTCAGGCGGATGCGTTCGGACATGAAGACCCATGTCTTCACCGCGGAGAACGCGGAGAGCGCAGAGAAAGACAAACAACGATTATGCCTTGTTTTTCTCTGCGCTCTCCGCATTCTCCGCGGTGCGAGATCCTATCCTTCCAACCCGTCCAAATGTCCCTTGCTGTCGCCGAACGAGTCCACCTTCACGCCCATCCGGTCCAGCATCGACACGTACAGGTTCGTCAGCGGCGTCTCGCGCGGGAAGCGGATGTGCCGCCCCGGCTTGATCGTGCCGCCGCCGTGGCCGGCCAGCAGGATCGGCAGGTCGTCGTGGTTGTGCCGGTTGCCGTCGCTGATGCCGCTGCCGTAGCAGATCATGCAGTTGTCCAACAGCGTCCGGTCGCCCTCCTGGACCGCCTTCAGCTTGCCCAGCAGGTAAGCCAGGTGCGAAATGTGGAAGGCGTTGATCTTCGCGATCTTGGCCAGCTTC
Organism: Gemmataceae bacterium; assembly: GCA_035546275.1. GTDB lineage: Bacteria > Planctomycetota > Planctomycetia > Gemmatales > Gemmataceae > UBA4732. The sequence continues at coordinate 6,339 of DATKHW010000132.1, read as the reverse complement.
TCCTTGTCGCCCTGGTGGTGCGACAGGTCGTGATGGCCCTCGCCGAAGTCGAGGTCGCCCTTGTAGCTGCGGTTGCTGCCGTCGTTGGCGAAGACGAACGTCGCGATCCGCGTCAGGTCGGCCTGGAACGCCAGGGCCAGCAGGTCGGCCATCAGGCGGTTGTGTTCCTTGTAGTCGCGCGGGATGCCGGTCGGCCGGTCCATCTTGTTCTCGCCGACCTCGGCGGCCGGCGGCGCCTTGGCGATGCGCTGCTCCAATTCGCGGACGCCGGTCAGGTACTCGTCCAGCTTCCGCTGGTCGGTGGCGCCGAGCGTGGATTGCAGGGCCTTGGCGTCCTCGGCCACGTAATCCAGAACGCTCTGCCGGCTGCGGTCGCGGCGGGCGGCGTCGCCGTCGCCCTTGGCGGCCGTGGAGAACAGGCGGTCGAAGACCAGCTTCGGATTGATCTCCTTGGACATCGGCGTCGATTCGCCGCGCCAGGACAGGTTCGCTGAGTACGCGCAGCTGTAGCCGGAGTCGCAATTGCCCGCGTTCTTGCCGCCCTCGCAGCCGATCTCCAGCGAGGCGAAGCGCGTCGCGCTGCCGACCGCCTGGGCTGCCACCTGGTCGGCCGAAACGCCGATGCGGATGTCGGCGCCGTCGGTCTTGCGAGGCTGCTTGCCGGTCAGCCAGGCCGACATGGCGCGGGCGTGGTCGCCGGGGCCGTCGCCGTGCGGCCGGGCCTTGTCGGCCGTCAGTCCGGTCAGAACGAGGAAGTCGTCCTTGAACTCCTTCAGCGGCTCGAGCGTCGGCGTCAGCTCGTAGGCGGCGCCTTCGTCCTTCGGCGTCCACATGGCCATGTTCTTGCCGTTGGGGACGTAGAGGAAGGCCATGCGCAGCGGGGCCGTGGTCGCCGCCGCGGCGCCGAACGCCGTGCGCGGCAGCATCGCCTCCAACCAGGGCAGCGCGATGCATGCGCCCAACCCCTTCAATGCGGTCCGCCGCGAGATCAGCAACGACTTGCCCATCAGCCCCCCCTTTTCAGGGATGAAGGAGGAGGGATGAAGGATGAATCAAGCAGGGTCTTGTTCATCCTTCATCCCTCCTCCTTCATCCTTTCTTTCGTCGCATCAAAAATGCATCGCTTTTCACGATGGCCAGCACCACGCTTGAAAACGCGTACTTCTTCTCGACGACCTGCTTCACCACGTCGTCCACGGTGCAGCGGTCGGGGCGCTCCAGGCCGCGGCCCAGCGCATACGTTAGCATCTTTTCGGCGAAACAGTGAGCGAAATCTTGCTCGCGCGCCTTGAGAATCTGTTTCAGCTCGGCCACGCCCTGGAACGTCTTGCCGTCGGGCAGCACGCCGGAAGCGTCGATGGCCGCCTTGCCGTCGCGGTCGCGCCAGGCGCCGATCGCGTCGAAATTCTCGAAGCCGAAACCGAGCGGATCGAGCCGCTGATGGCAAACGGCGCAAGATGGGTTGGCCCGGTGCTGCTCCATCATCTGCCGCATCGACAAGCCGTCGGTCGATTTTTTCTTTTCCTCCAGCGGCGGCACGTCGGGCGGCGGAGGAGGAGGCGGCGTGCCGAGAATGCATTCCAGGATGAATTTGCCGCGCTTCACCGGCGAGGTGCGCGTCGGGTTCGACGTCACCGTCAAGATGCTGGCCTGCGTCAGCACGCCGCCCCGCCGGCCGTCCTTGAGCGTCACCTTGCGGAACTCGTCCCCGGTCACGCCGTCGATGCCGTAGTGCTTCGCCAGCCGCTCGTTCACAAAGGTGTAATCGGAGTCGATAAATTCAAGAATGCTGCGATCCTCGCGCATCACGTACTCGAAATACGTCTCCGTCTCCTTCAGCATGGCCGACCGCAGCGATTCATCGAAGCTGGGAAACATCGCCGGGTCGGGCGCGAAGCTCTTGAGATTGCGGAGCAGCAGCCACTGGTCGGCGAAGTTCTCCACCAAGGCGTGCGCCTTGGGATCCTTGAGCATCCGCCGCGTCTGCGCTTCCAGCACGTCCGGCTGATGCAGGTCGCCCTGGCGGGCGTGGCTGAACAGCTCGTCGTCGGGCATGCTGCTCCAGAGGAAGTACGACAGCCGCGTCGCCAGTTCCCAGTCGGTGACGGCGTGCGCCGCGTCGCCCGGTTCCCGGTCGATCTCGACGCGGAAGAGGAAGTGCGGCGAAGTGAGGATCGCTTCCAGGCCGAGCTTGATCCCCGACTCGAACGCATCGCCGTTGCGCTCGGCCGCGTCGTTGAAGCGAAGCAGACGTTTCATCTCGTCGTCGCTGACAGGCCGGCGCCAGGCCCGCTCGGCGAAGGCCTTGAGGATCTTGCGGGCGGTCTCGCGATTTTCCTTCGGACTGGCCGGCTGGACAAAGAGGATGCGCTTCCGAGCGGCGTCGTCCTTCCAGGCGGCGTCCACGATCTTTTCCGCAGCGTCGAGATACTTTTCGGTCAGGATCGGCGACATCGACAGCACGTCGCCGATGTTGTCGAATCCGTACCCGATGTCGTCGGCGGGAAAATCGTCGGCCGCATGGACCGCGACGCCGACGAGATCGCGGATGGTGTTGTCGTATTCGGCCCGGTTGAGCCGGCGAATTGTGACGCGGCCGGGGTCGTGCGGCCCGTTGGGATTGCATTGGACGCTGACGACCTGGGCGTCGATCCAGCTGAAAACGACCTTGAGTTCCTCCTCGGACGGCTTCGGCTTGCCTTCCGGCGGCATCATTCCACTATGGAGATATTCTTTCGCCTTCTCCCACACCTTCGGCTTGGCGAGGGCGGAGCCCTGGTCCTTGAACGATTCGAGATTGAGGCCGCCGCGCTGCTTGGCCCGACTGTGGCAGCTGAGGCAGTATTTGGCGAGGATCGGCTGCACGTCGGTGAATTGCGGCGAACCGGATGCGTCCGCCTTCTTGTCGGGTTCCGGCGCCGAACGGACGGGCGCAATCCATCCCAAAGCGGCGAGGGCCGTCAGAACGCAGCCCAGGCACAGCAGCGTTGGGGGCAAGCGCTTCATCAAAACATCCTTCGGAAGCGGCGGGCGGCGAGTGGGCGTCGGCGGGTGGGCAAGGAGAATTCTATTCGGAACAATTCTCGCTTACAAGCGGATCACTTTCAAGCGTCGGGTGATTTCTTCGGCGGGAATCAAATCACCGCGGCCGGCGCCCGGGCAGACTTCGCAGGTCTCCTGCCACGCCTCGGGAGTCGCCACGTTGCTCTCCCAGAACGGCCAGGTGCGGCACTGCGGCGGCCGGGCGGGATAAACGGTGCAACCGGCCTTCTTGTCGTAGAACACGCAGTCGCCGTCGGCCTTTTCGCGCAGGGTCCGGCCGCGAGCCGTCCACCGAGTATACAAACCCCGGACGACCTCCGCGGTTTCGCCGAGATGTTCGGCGAGTGCGGCGATGTCGGCGTCGTCCACCCAAACGAAACCGGGTTCGCCGGTGCAGCAATGGCCGCAGCGCGTGCAGGTGAAGCGGAGGCCGTCTTGGTACCAGGGATGCGACATCGGAAAGACGAATCCCACGCAAAGACGCAAAGTCGTAGGGTGGGTCGCAAGACCCACCGCGAGGGACTAAATCGGCGCTAGTGGGTCTCGCTCACACTCGACCCACCCTACGGTCGCCGCGACGCGCACAGCCAGCCGCTTGTCCCTGCACTAAATCTATTGCGAGACCGCTCAAAACGCGAGTTCCACGTCCGGGCGCGGCTGCCTTTCAGTCTTCGTCGCCCGGAAATGCGAGAACTTCCACAGGTCGTCCACAACCACGTCGAAGCCCAGGCTTTGCAAATCTCTTGCGAACTTTTCTCGATCTGTGAAACGGGCGGTCGCCTCGATGATGTGAAGGCGGCCGTCGAGCTTCAGCGTGCGGTACGCTTCACGGAGATAATCGGTGAAGTTGGCCCCCATCAAGGACAGCGAGAAAATCGCCACGTCCAGCATCTCGTCGCCGAGGGGAACGTGGGCCATATCGCAGGCGACCACAGCCGCGTTGACGGCGACATGGTCGAAGCTGTGTACGGTGTGCCGATCCGCGAGGGCTTCGGCCAGTTTGGCCTCGCCGCAACCAAAGTCGCCGATGACCAGCCCGCTGCGCTTCTGGCACCAGCGGATCATTTCTTCGTAGGGCACGACGGTCCAGTCCTTGCGCGCCTCCCGGTACAGCGTATGGTACTGCGCCCACTCTTCTGGGTTCTCCCGCAACCGCGAATGCGTGGCATCACTGCGGCCCTGGTTCCAGCGGTGGTTCATCTGCGAGAAATCGCCGTAGCGGACCGGGCGGCGTTCCACGTCCGCGGCGTCGGCGTCCGGAAGCGGAACCGTGATCCGCTCTCGGGTGATGACCTGCACTTGCCCCGCGTCGAGCCGCTCCAGCCAGGCCATCACGTCCTGCAGAGCTTGTTGCGGCGAACGCAACTGCCCTTCCGGAACGACGCCATCGACGGCGGCGTCGGCGATGGACTTCTTGAACGCCAACCGTTGCATTTTCGACTCGCACCAGGACCAACGTTGCCCGTTGACCATCGCATAGGTCAGCGGAAGCACGACGGTCACCTTGTCCTGCTGCTGGCCCTGGCGGTAGATCCGGCCGCGCAGCTGGTCGAACTCGGCGCGCGTCCAGGGCAAGACGTTGACGATCAGGCGGTTGCAGACCTGTTGCAGGCCGTCCACGCCGGTCCCGATTGCGCTGGTGCCGATGAGTACGTCCACGTCCCCGTTGAGAATGCCGTCCAGGCCGGCCTTGTCGTCGCCCGTGCAGAAGCCGACCTTCCACGCTCTCTCGACCAGCGCGTCCCGCAGCAATCGGTCGATGCCGTCGATGTAGTAGGTGTAAATCAGCGTTTTCGACTGGATATGGTCGAGAATCACGGGCAGACGGGCGCGGGTAAGGATCTTCTCCAGAGCGAGCGGGTTGCTCCCTCTGCCCAGAGCGCGAATCTCATCGAGGAACGCGCCGCAGTCCACCTCGACGCGCTTCTCGTCGCACTGGAACGTGTACTCCCGCATCCAGCGAATGCCGAGCGAAACGAGGCGTTGATGGAGAGCCATGCAGTTCGGCACGGTCGGCCGGTCGTCCAGTTCCTCGTTTACCACGCCGGTCACGAGTTCGACCATGCTCCGCCCTTCGTGCAGGTTGTTGATGACCGGCGTGGCCGACATGCCTAGGACGTGCAGGGCGGGATTGCGTTCGCCGGCGTGGCAGATGAGGGCTTGCACAAGCTCGCGGCGCTTGGAGACGTCCTCGCCCCGTTGCTTGGCGTAGTGGATTTCGTCCACGACGATGAAGTCGATGGCCTCGCGCTCAACAAGGGCGCGGACGCGCTGGGCCGAATCGGGCTGCTGGAACGCTTCGTAGTTGAGGACCAGGTAACGGTGCGAATCCGGGTCCGTCGCGGTCTATTCGGGGGCGAACGTCTTGGCGGCGACGCTGCTGTCGGGGAAAACCTCGCGTATCTTCTCGCACCAGCCTTCGACGACGCTGTTGGGGCAGCAGACGACGGTGAACCGGCTGCCGACCACGCGGGAGGCCAGGACGGCGGCGAGCGTCTTGCCGGCTCCGGTGCCCGACCAGTTGCCGACGCGCTTCCGCTCCCGAACGCGGACGGCGAAGTGTCGTTGCATGAAGTTCGGCGGCGTCGGCTTGCCGCTGACCTGAAAAGCGTAGCCGTGCGGAAGGGCAAGGCCTTTGACCTGGCGATACTCGTCAAGGAAGCTTGACCGCACCTGCTCCGCGTATCCATCTCCAGAGAAAGCCAAAGCCTGTGCCGCTGCGGCCTCTTCGTCGCGATAGGCGTGCTTCCAGATCTTGGCGATGGCGGACGCGAGGAGGAATTCCACCGCCTCCTCGTCTGCCGAACTGACGACGTGGAGGCCAAGCGAACTCAGCACGGCCTTGGTCTCCACGACCGGAAGCTGCTGTTCCCCTTCTTCCTCCAGGTTCTCGACCACTGCATCGGCTTGGTCGAGTGCGTAGTCTTCCCCGCCATCCGGTCTTACCCGGTTGGATTCCAGGGCTTCCAGCGTTTGCGTCGGGTCTTGGATCAACTGATCGGCGAGTGATGGCTGGCTATTCTTGAATTTGTCGATCTCTTCAGAGGGAAATCGGCCGGTTGCGAGCGCCCTCACGAAGCACTTGCCTTGGCCTTGGTTGGCGAGCAGGCCATTCTGCTGGAAGAGCAAGTAGAGTTCGGCTGCCGTGAATGTGCTGAGATCGACCAAGCGAGCTACCGCTCAAGCGGCAGCTTGTGCGTCGGCGGCGTTGCCGCCTAGAATCGCCGTAGTGGCGTTGCTGCAACTGGCACAGTGGCGCCAGGCACGCCAAGCCGCACAACAAGGAGGTACCCCATG
>DATKHW010000131.1:0-8759 GCA_035546275.1 Gemmataceae bacterium | reverse complement strand
ACCAGGTAGGCGCCGACGCCCGAATCAAGATCCAGGCCTTGCTCGCGGTCCGCAACGCAAACCCCGACGAGCTAACGAAGAAAGCGGCATGAGACAAATCCTCGCGCGACGTAAAGAAGTCGATAGGAAGGGTCCCAAGGGTCCTTCCCCCCTGCGATCGGGCGTGCTTTTGAGCGCCGATGAGCGCACGGCAGGGACGTGAAGGGATGCGGCGGCATACTGCACCTCGGCGCTCCGGGGACGCGGAGCGGGGGCGAGTGTACCATGCGGGAGGGACATCTGGGCAGGGGAAAAGGGAGGGGAAGTGTCTGCGGATGAGCGCCGGTGAGGGAACGATAGGCTGCCGCTCGCGAGTTCTAAGATTATGCACTGTCGAAGGAATTCTACGAAGCGGAGGACCGCGGCTTGAGTCTAGCGGGAGGCGAGGACCGGCTTTGCCATCTCAAGTGGTCCGCTCTGCAACGGCAGGAGCAGGTCGCCGCATCACTGGACACAAATCCAAGGAGGGATAGGGCATGGCCGCTCCTCAATTCACTCCCGAAGAACTCCAGGATATCCGTGATGTGGCCTCCGCTGGGGCAAAATCGTGGCCCGCCACGCCTTCGGAGACTCTGGGCCCGGCCTCGACGCCGGCCTGGCGACCCTGGAGCGGGTCGGCCTCGCCGCCGCTGGTGGGGGAATTCAACGGCCGGCTGAAGGGTCGAGACCAGTACTGGAATCGGTCGGCGGGCGCGGAGGCGATTCTCCAGGTGCGCGCGGCCGTGCTGAGCGAGGACGGCCGCCTGACGCGGTATTTCGCCGAGCGGCCGGGCAACCCCTGCCGCCGACGCCAGCCCGTCCCGTGAGGAAACGGACCAAAAGCGAAAATCAAAGCCGGTCCTGGCCTCCCCTCAATCGATCAGACGGCATAACCGCACGGCCGACTGCTTATTCGCCGCGGCCGGCTATTTGCCGGGATTCAGCTCCCACACCTTGATGCTTCCATCGCCTCCTCCCAGGGCCAGCAGCTTGCCGTCGGGGCTGAACGCCACGCAGTCGCACGGGAATCCATTGGTGTAGGCGCCCCGGCCGCCCTTCAAGGTCGCTGTGACCTTGCCGGCGGCCACATCCCAAAGAAGGACGCCGTCAGGCCCCTTCGCCGCCAGCGTCTTGCCGTCGGGGCTGAATGCCAGGCAGTCGTAAGGGCCGACGCCGCCGTTGAGGGCGGCTTTCACCTTGCCCTCGGCCACGTCCCACAGTTTGACGTCGCCCTCCTTGCGCCACACAGCCAGGGTCTTGCCGTCGGGACTGAGCGCCAGGCAAGGGGCCCCCTCGCTCTTGTCGTCAAAAGCAGCCGTCGCCTTGCCGGTAGTCACATCCCAGAGCTTGCACGTACCGTCCGCGCTCCCCGAGACCAGCGCCTTGCCGTCCGGACTGAACGCCACCGCATGGACCTGGGAGGCGTGACCCTTGAGGGCGGTTCGCTTGCCGGTGTCCACGTTCCACAGCAGCACGTCCTTGTCGAATCCCCCGACGGCCGCCGTCTTGCCGTCGGGGCTGAGCGCCAGGCACAGATACGAAGACCCGCCGCCTTCGCCGAAACCCTTCGGGGCGGCTTTCTTTTTTCCGGCGCCGACGTCCCACAAGCGGACGGTAATATCCCAACCTGCCGAGACCAACGTCTTGCCGTCCGGGCTGAACGCCACGGCCGAGACGTCTTGCCCGTGGCCCTTGAGATCGGCCTTCTCCGTTCCGGCGTCCACGTCCCACAGTTTGAGGTTTTTGTTGGCGCCGGCGCTCGCCGAGGCCAGGATCTTGCCGTCTGGGCTGAATGCAACGCACTGGACGGAGCCCTTGTGGGCGGAGGGCAGGTCGAGGCGCAATTTCGGCGCCGGGTTGTCTTCCTTCGGCGGCTCCTGGCCCGGGGCCGGCACGCTGCTGCCGATAAGCAGGTAGACTACTATAAGGATCCCGAATGTCCTGTTCGTCGAATGACCTGGCATGTCGAAACTCCTGGAGTGCGCATTTCAAGCGGACCACACGTCCCGAATCGCCGGCCAAGCGGCGTCACTTGGTGGTGATGCCGCAATTAGGCAGCGCGTCCTGCAGCTTGTTCACGCCCTCGTCCGTCACCGAGGTTTCGCGGAGGGTCAGAGATTCGAGGGCCTTCAGCCCCTTCAGACTCTTCAGGCCCTCGTCCGTCACGCTCGTCTTGTCGAGGGTCAGGTTCTGGAGGGCCTTCATCCCGGCAACGTACTTCAGGCCCGCGTCCGTCACCTGCGTGCCGTCGAGGTAGAGCGACTTCAGCCCCTTGAGGGCCGCCAGCTCTTTCAGACCCGCGTCCGTCACCGCAGTATCCATCAGGTCCAGTTCCTGCAATCCTTTCAGAGCGGCCACGGATTTCATACCCGCGTCGGTCACCTTGGTGCCGCGGAGGTACAGCCCCTTGAGCCGTTTGAACGCGGTCAGGCTCTTCAGGTCCGCGTCCGTGACCTTGGTTTCCGTGAAGTTAACCGCAATGACTGCCTTCGCGGGATCATTGTCTTCGTGTTGAGCTTCGCCGCCGGCCTTCATCACGACCTTGATGGCCGCGTCCTCGGCGTCCTCGGCGTACAACGGCGCGGCCGACAGCAGCAGGCCGGCGGCGAGCAGGGACAGGCGCTTCATCATGGACAGGGACTCCTGAGAAAAGGTGCGGGCGACGCGGAACTCATTCCGGGTCCGGCGGCATGACGACGGCCGCGCCTTCCGGACTGGGGCGCTGCAGGTCTGAGCGGCCGGGGGCTCACTTGAGTCGCTTGAACACCTGGATGATGACGCCGGAGTCCTTGAAATCAGCCGGGTAATCATCCCTTGATTCGTGGAAGTACAGCTTTAGCTCATCCCCCTTGAGTTCATAGCTGTATTCCTCCTTCCCTTTGTCGCCGTCCACGTCCGGGATCAGGGCCATCATCTTCGGCTTGTGGTCCACGTCGAGGACGACCGTGCCGCTGCCGAGAGCGCCTTGCTTGCCATTGTCGTCGCCCCTGTACTTGCCCTTGGTGAACGTGTACTTGATGTGCCCGTAGTCCTTGGTGACGTCGCCGGAGGAGTCCGAGGTGGAGACCATGCCCCACACCCCCTCCAGGGCTTTGAGTTCCTTCTTGGTCGCGTCGTCCTGGGGATCGGCGGCGGTCCCAGCGGAAGCCAGGCAGAACAAGGCCGCGCTCAGGCCGACGAGCCACGGTTTCCAGTTTGCCATGATACAGATCCTTTCCGTCCGCAGTGCGGACGACGAGTGTACTCCAAATCCTGTCGGTGATATCCACATGGACGCAGCGCAGCGGGTCGCCCCGTCGCACAGAAGGCCCTTCGAAGTCGCCTCACTTGAGCCGCTTGAACACCAGGACGACGTTGAAACTATCCTTGTCCACCTTGAAATCATTCGGGTAGGCCATCTTGCCCATGCCGTCGTCGAAGCACAGCCTCAGCTGATCGCCCTTGAGTTCGTAAAGGAATTCTTCCTTCCCCTTGTCGCCATCGTAGATCAGGTCCATCGTCTTCAGGTCCTTCAACACGCCGAGGGAGACGGCGCCGCTGCCGCCGACGTTATCGCCGTCGCGTCGCCACTTGCCCTTGCTGAACGTGTACTTCAAGCGGCCGTACATCTTGGTGACGTCGCCGGAGGAGTCCGTGGCGGAGGTCAAGCCCCACACGCCCTCCAGGGCCTTGAGTTCCTTCTTGGTCGCATCATCCTGGGGGTCGGCGGCGGTCCCGGCGGAAGCCAGGCAGAACAGGGCCGCACCCAGACCTGCGAGCCACGGTTTCATGCTTGTCATGACACAGATCCTTTCCGTCCGTTGAGCGGAAATAACGGGTTCACTCTGGGTCTGGCGGCAGCGGCGCCAGCCGGAAAGCGCAAAGCGATTTCATTGTCATCAGGGCGGCGAAACGATCGTCGTCGGAAATCGCCAGTCGCTCGCGGTCGTCGCCGTCGCGCGGCGGCGCGCGTTCGTCCGGCGGCAGCAGGAGTTCGCCGAGCGCTTTTCCCCCGAATGGCGTGCGGTATTGCACGAGCCGCCCGTCGCGGAACCAGACGATGTAGCAGCGGCCGTCCCGCGAGTACGCGCCTCGCAGCGCGCCCGGCGCGTGGAGGTCGTTCAAGGTCTGTACGGGCTTGCCCGTCGCCAGGTCGATCCGCAGTTGGTCTTCTCCGCGCCGGACCGAAACCGATTTCGCTTCCGGGAACCAGAAAAAGAACACATCGCGATCCTGCAAGCCGGCGGCGTCGGCGGCGGCCCGGTTGTGTTCCACGTCCCAGAGGGTCCACGGCTCCTTCGGCAACCACAGGAGCAACCGCTTACCGTCCGGCGAGAAATGGCAGTTTTCGACCCACGCATCCTCGCAGGGCCAGGCGTGCAGTTCCTTCATTTCGTCCAGGTCGTACAGGAACAGCCCGCCGGGGCCGCTGTAGAGCATGCGGCGCCCGCCGGGCGCGACAATCATGCCCCAGAAGTCGCGTTTCGTTCCTTCGCGCAGCGGCTTTCCCGTCGTGATCTCCTGCACCCGAAACGCCGCATCGGCGACCACCAGACGCGCGTCGTCCAGAAACGCCGCCGCGTAGCCGGGGCCTTCATACACCCGTTCACCTGAGGCCGCGTCGAACACGTTCAGCCGGCTTCCCGGGTGGGCGTTGCAGGTCGCCAGGACGTATTTGCCGCCCCTGCTTACCGCGATGGCGTAGAACACGTCCGCCAGCATCGGGATTCGCCGGATAACTTCCATCCGCCCGGATTCCGACGGCGGCCCGCGGGAAATCGTGACGAGTTTATCGCCCTTTCGCTTCAGGACGATCGGCTCGCGGCCCTTCAGCTCGATCGTCAACCCGTCAGGCTGATCGGCCATGCTCAGCTGATATTTCTGCGGATCCAGTTCCCAGGTCTGTTTGCTCTGCGGATCGCTGATGCGCACCAATTGGCCGCCCTTGCTGACGATCAGGTCGATGTTCGGGTCGTCCGTGGCGACGGTAACTTCCCCCTGGTCGGTGGAGATGTGTACGACGACGGCGGCCGCGGCGAGCAGGCCGAAGAGGAGGGCGGCCGCCGCCCCGGCGACGAGGAGGCGGCGGCGCGTCGGCGGGCGACTCGCCTGGGTGAACGGCGCCAGCGCGGCGGCGACGGCAGCCGCGCTCGGATAGCGACTGGCCGGCGCCTTGGCCGTCATCCGCGCCAGCACGGCCGCCAACCCCGGCGGGGCGTCCGGCCTCGCATCGGCCAGGGGCGTCGGCGCTTCCTGCTGGTGCGCAATCAGCTTCGATCGCGGCAGCCGATGGGCGAACGGCGGCCGGCCGGTCAACATGAAATATAGCGCACATCCCAGAGCGTAGATATCGGAGCGGGCGTCGGCGTTGTGCGAATTCTCCGCCTGTTCGGGCGCGATGTAGTCCGGCGTCCCCAGGACTGTTTTCCCACTGGCCGCCGGTCCCGGGCCTGCCTCTCCGACCGACGCCAGGCCGAAATCCAGCACCTTGACCATTCCGTCGGCGCCGCGGATGAGATTGTGCGGTTTCACGTCTCGATGCACCATGCCTCGCTCATGGGCGTAGTGCAGGCCAAGCGCCGCCTGCCGGATGCAGTCGCACGCCTCGGCGATGGGCAGCGGCCCCCGCTCCGCGACCAGCCGATCAAGGCTGACCCCGTCCACATACTCCATCACCAGGAAGTAGGTCGCACCGGCCTGCTCCGCGTCGTAGGCGGCGACGATGTTCGGATGGTGCAGTTGGGCCGCCGCGTGGATTTCCTGCTGGAAGCGCTCCACCGCCGCGGCGTTGGCCGTGTATTCCCGGTTGACGACCTTGAGGGCGACGCGCCGCCGCATGACGCCGTGTTCGGCCAGGTAGACGACTCCCATGCCGCCGCGGCCCAGCAGCTTCAGCAAACGGTAGCGCGGGTGGCGAACCAACTCTTCCGGCGCCTCGATGGGCGCCGGCGCGGCGGGCAACGTCGCCGCTTCTCGCAGCCGGCTGATGAGCGCGTCGTCGGGCGCTTCGAGGACTGCATTGCAACAGGTTTCGCAGCCCGCGACGTGGTCCGCCACGGCGGCCGAGCGCACGGGATCGAGCAGACCGACGCCGAACGCCTCCAGGTCGGAACGGTCCGGGTGGTTGTGGTTCGGTGCGATCATGGGATGATCCCCAGCGATGGGGCGCGGACACGGCCTGGCGCCGGCCGCTATCCTATATCGCACAGGGCGTGGAATCCTTTCACAATCCGGCCAATTCTTGTTTACGAGCCGGAAGCGTGAGCGAGGGACCCCATCCGTCGCTCATGCTTCCGGCTCGTCGCGATTCTCGTTCAGTCGATGAGGCCGTCGGCTTCCTGGCGCAGCCGCTGCAAGACGCGCGACTTGGCGATCAGCACGGCGTTCACGGTCAAGCCGAGTTCGGCGGCCGTCGCCGCGGCGGGCCGCTGTTCCAGCACCAGCAGCCGGAAGGCTTGCCATGTCTTCGGCTGAAACTCCGGTTCGACCAACCCCAGCAAGCGACGGAGCAGACCCTGATCGTGCTGCCGATCCCATTCCGCGCTCAGGCCGCTTGCGGGATCTTCCAACTGGATGAGATGGTTCTCGAAGTCGCTGCCGCCCGGCGCAACGGCCTGATACTGCTTCGCGCGCCAGAAACGGCGCAGACAATGGATCGTAATGGTCCGCAGCCAGGATCGAAAGGCGCCGGCGCGACGATTGTGACGAAACTCCGGCATCTTTTGGACGACGACGCCGAGAATCTCCTGCGTCACATCATCGCGATCGCAGGCTTGTAAGCCGTGGTTTTCCAGCCAGCCGTGGAGGACCGGGGTATAGAGAAGGATGAGCCGCCGCCAATCGGCGTCGTCGGGATTGCGGTTCAGGCGATCCAGAAGGCTGGGTGACGTTTCGACCATGGCCGCCGGTGGAACGGACGGGAACGGCAGACGTTTTTCACGCCGCTCATCGTAACGCCTGAACCGGGGCGTGGTCCAGACTCAAACCAGGGCCGAAGCGGTACGGCTGGGACCACTCGCAAACCCATACAGCGGGCGAGCCGCCGGCGCGGGCGGTTGCTGTCGGGCGCACTCGCGGCCGGAATATTCCTCAAATCCCGTTCAAGTCTCTTTTTCGGCGGAGCCGATACAGTCGGTGAGAAGCGGGCCGCCGCGTGCGCCGCTCCGTTGCTCGAAATTGGCACAGGACCGCGCCATGCGTGCATTGCCGCAACTAACTCGCGTCGGCACCAAGCTGTGGACGAGCTGCGCCCATTCGGGCCTGCATTGCCTCGTCTGCATCTTCGGCGCCTTGGTCCCTGCGGCCATCGGCCAGGCCCAGACGACGCCGACGGACGTGCCGCAAGTGGAAATGTATGTTGGTTTGCGGCGCATCGACCCAGGGGGGCAAGCACGGGCGCCCGCGGCCCAGCCGGAGCAACCGCCAGTCTCCCCGACGCCGCCGGCCGTCGAGGCGAATCCACAATCGGCCCCGCCTCCCCTAAGCGCCCCAGCCGCCGCCGTGCCCCTGGCTTACGTGGTATTTGATCCTCCGCTCGATTACCAGGAGCTGCCGCCGCCGTCCGGTACGGTCGTTCAAGCCGACTCCGCGGTCGAGGACGCCGGCGTCGGGGAACCGGTGGAGCAGCAGGCCGCGACCGCCAAGCCGGAGCAACCGGCTGCGTTCGTCGAGGCGCCGGCCGCTGTCCAGACCGTCCACGACGACGCTCCTTCGGGGACGCTGAAATCCGCCCGCGCTGCGCAGGATTCATGGCTGAGCGTCGCCGCAGCGCCTTTGGCCGGCGCGCTGGCCATCCTCGCCGTCGCCTTGATGCTCTATGCGGTCGTTCGGCTCTCCCTGAGTCGTCGCCGACGGTTTGGAACGTCGGCCGTCCGCGTCGAGCGGGTCAGCGTACCGGGGCCGCCCCAGATGGCTGCCCCTGCCCCAAAGCCGGACGCGGTTCCCGTGCCGCCGGTGCAGCGGGCCTGTGTCGCACCTGCGCGGCCCGCTGAAGAAGCGGTCGGTGAGGAGGTGGAAAAGCGCTTCGACTTCGCCCCCAGCTACGCGGACGAGGCTCGGGCCGCTGAAGAGGCCCGCTGCCGGGCCGTGGACGCTCTCTTGCAGGAACTGTTCCAGCAAGACGCCGCTCCGCGGCGGCGACGGAGCGAGCAAGCCGCGGTCGCCTGAGCCGGCGTCCCTTGAGCCAACCGAAACCGCCTGTAAAAAGTTACCGCCGGCGGCCCAGGCCCGCCGGCCCCAATACGGAGAATGGACACATGCCTTTCCCCCCCTCGAAGTTCCGGGCGGGTCGGTTCCTGCCGTTGTCGCTTGCATTCCTTGCGGCGGCCGGGACCGCGGCGGCGCAGACGCCTTATTCCAGCACGCCGCCGGCCGGCCAGACGGCCGCCCACGGCGCGATGGGCGTCGTCTATTTTGAAGAACCGCTTCCGGCCCGGCCGCCGGTCAAGCCGATCCCCGCCGCTCCGCCCACGGCTGAGCCGGTCATGGCGGCCGTCTCGCCCGAAGCGCCGCCGGCCGCTGTTACGGAAGGCGGGGCGCCCGGCGCATCCCAATTTGCGACGACCCAGTGGCGGAATGGCGGCGATTGCAGCGATGGCGCCTGCGCTGGCGAGGCCGGCTGCGCCAGCTGCGGTCGGTTCGGCGGCAGGTTCGGTGGGAAATGCGATACCTGCAAGGGCGGCGCAAGCATTGTTCCGCCCCTCGGATATTATTCCCATTCGATCTACGCCATGCAGGCCGACCTTGCTCGCGCGAACTTCTTC
>DATKHW010000130.1:0-3152 GCA_035546275.1 Gemmataceae bacterium | reverse complement strand
CGACGCGGTTGCGGCGCGAGACGGGTTGGAAGCCGCAATTCACGCTCGATCAGACGCTTTTGGACACGCTGAATTATTGGCGTTCGCGGCCGCAATATGGGGTTCCCCAGCAGGGGGCCGGTGGTTAGAATACCGGACCATCCGGTCCCTGTCGCCTGACGGAGGAACGTCCATGCAACCGAGCGCTCTGGAGCTTTGCACAACGCGGGAACTGGTGGAAGAACTGGTGCGACGCAAGACGTTTCTGGGCGTGATCGTGCATTCGGAAGAGGAGCTGAAGGAGGAGTGGCAGGGCGAGCGGATGTTCAAAGTGCGGTTCAACGAAAACCTCAACGCTGGCGAAGCGTGCCGGCTGCTGGGCCGCGTGGCGGAGTACATGGAGCAGGCGGAAAGCTGATGCGACCACGCAGCGCCAGCAAGTGCCCTGACGAAAGCACTTGCTGGCGCTGCGTGCTCCAATCATCGCCCCTCACCCGCATCCAGCACCTTGCGCTCCTTCAAGTCGTATCTCCCTGCCGCTTTCACGGAATCGTAATCGGGCTGGCCCTCCGCGGGTTTGCGGCCGTCGTAGAAATGGGCCGTGCCCTTGCCCATCACCTCCGCCTCGTGTCCCTTCACCACAATCGCCGTCGCCTCGTCGAGGCCGATTCCGAGCAGTTGCGGATACGCCTTCATCAGAGACGTCATGTCCGCAAAGCGGTTCCGCTGCGTGAAATGCTGATCGATGGCGACGCCGGGCAGAAACGCGAAGCCGCGCTCATAGCCCTCGGCCATCTCCTCGGTGTTGTTCAGCGCACTGCCGCGGCAGAGGTAACCGCCCTGGATCGTGGCGCCCGCCGAGCTGCCGCCGATCACGCCGCCGCGACGCAGCACGTCGTGGAACAATTCCTCCGCCTTCGTCCCCTCGTAGACGTCGACAAAATGCCATTGCCGCCCGCCGCCGAACCAGATGGCGTCGGCCTTGCGCAGCACATCCAGAGTCTTCGGGTCCTCCACCTCTTCTAATTTCGCGGCCGGCAGCGACACGACGTTCTTGGCCCCCGCCTTTCGGAAGAAGCCGCTCTCGTCGCTCGGGGCGGGGCTCGCCGTCGGCAGGACCACGATCAGGGCGTCCGGCCCGCCGGCCAACTCGATGAACTTCTTCGTCACGTCGGTCGGCATCCCGCCCCCGCCGACGATGACCAGCGATCCCTTCGCAACCTCCGGCGTGACGCGTTCCTTCGGCGGGAACGGCGCCCCAGCGCGAGCAATCGCGGCACGACGCAGCATGGTGTAATCGGACGGCGCTTTCTCAGTGAGGTCCATCACGCGGCGCGGCCTTGCGGCCGATTTGGCCAGGAGAATGGTAACGGCGCCGTCGCCGATCGCGGTCATGCGCCGGCCGTGGACCACCAGCGCCATGCCTTCGCCGACGCCGACGCCGAATGTGCCGGGGCTCTTGTCCAG
The DNA here is from genome assembly GCA_035546275.1 of Gemmataceae bacterium. GTDB lineage: Bacteria > Planctomycetota > Planctomycetia > Gemmatales > Gemmataceae > UBA4732. The sequence goes on along the minus strand of DATKHW010000130.1, from coordinate 1,706 downwards.
CGCGGCGAACAAGTCCTCCAGACCGGCGCCGGAGAAATTCGATTCCACCACGACGCCGGGCAGCAGATGGAGACTGCGAACCATGGCGCCCGACGCGGCGACGGCGCCCCGCTTCATCGCGCCGGATAGCTCCGGCGCCGCGGCGTCCGCGCCGCTCACGATCCACACGCCGGTCGCGTTTCGCAGCGCCTCCAGTCCTTTCGGATCTTTTGCATCCATCGGAACAACGGCCACCGTCGCGGGCTTCCGCGCCTTCAGCGCTTCGGCCAATTTCTCCCCGACGTCCCGATCCGACTTTTCGCCGCTTATCAAGATCGCCAGAGCCGCTTTCTCCTTGCCGGCCGCGTTGCAGAACGCATCGAGCGCTTGGTCCGGCGTCTTGTCGCCGCACAGGAGAAGCGTCCCGTCGATCCCCTCCGGAGCGATGCGCTCCGCGGGCGCCGCCGCCGAGACCGCAAGGACAAAGGGAAGGACGAGGACCGCCGCGAACCTGGTCAGCCGATGCATGGCAAGCAACCCTCAAGGAAGGCAGTCGGTGGGATGGGCGTTATCGCAGATATTTGTCGCGGATTTCCCGCAGCCGCTCGGCCGCCGGTCGGACGGCGCCGCGAGCGTCGTACAAGCCGCAGTGCGGGAACTGATGCGGTTCCTCGTCCGACAGGTGTGTCCACACGGCCCCCTGCACGAACGGCTTGCAGAGGGCCAGCGGCGTGAAGTCGGCGGCCCAATCGGCCTGCATTGCCGGCATGTAGCCGTCGCGCCAGCGGCCAGCGTTGACCTGCATTTCCGGATCGGAATCCATGTCGGCGCCGGCCGCGCTGGGGTATCCCAGCGTCACGCGCAGCGGCACGCCGAGCAGGGCGTACAAGTCAAGCAGGCGCGACGTCTCCAGCAGATCGCGGCAGTAGCTGCCGCGCGGCGTCGGCCCCATGACCAGTTCCAGGTCGAGCGCGGCCAGGTTCATACCGGAGCGTATTAAGGTGTCGGCAAAAACGAATGGCGAGTGCGTGCGCTCGGCCGACGCCATGTACTCGCCCCACGGCTGGGCGACGCCGACGACGATCTCCAAGGTCGGATCAACCTGCCGTGCGGCCTCGGCCAGGCGATAGGTCAAGCCGAGCAGCTCGTCTTCCGAAAGCGACAAAAGGGAGGCGGAATTGCTGGCCGCGGTTAGCTGCCAACGGCGGATGCGATGGCGGTAACGGCGGACGGCCGATTCCACGAACTTGCACATGAAACCGGCCATGTTCGGCAGGTCGCGTTCCCACAGCCACAACCAGGCCGGCAGTTGGGGCGAGGAAAAGTCGATGAGCGGCCCCGCCGCGGCCGGCAGACCGTTCGTTTCCGCCCATGTCAGCAGGGCGTCGTGCGGCTGCCAGTCGTAGGTCGCTTCCTCCGCCTCGACGAGGTTCCACGACAATGGCAGATGGACGGCGTTGAATGTATCCTTGAGAAGACCAGTCATCTCCGTGGACGGCGGCGAGGCGCCGAGGCGGACGCCGAGCGTCGATTCGAGGCGCGGCTGGCGCTGCCGGCGAATGAGGAAGACCTGTTCGACGTAAGTGCGGACGAGGCGGTCGGCGGCCCGGTAGGCGATTTCCAGAGCGGCCCCGGCTTCGCGGTCGGCGTCGTCGGGTTTGCTCTGGATGACAGCCCGGCCGAAGGCGCTCGAAGCCTGGCGAATTTCCAGCAACAAATCGGCGGGG
>DATKHW010000129.1:0-6627 GCA_035546275.1 Gemmataceae bacterium | reverse complement strand
AACGGCTCGGCCTCGTCGCCCGGCAGGAGCGCCGCGACGGCCGGAACGCCTGGCGCTGGGTCGATCCCACGGCGGCGCCGAAGAAAGCCGGCCAACGCCGCTGAGCGTCAGGCCGCCGCACCCCCCGCGCGCAGCGTGGCGGTCTGACGGTCTGACGCGGACCGTCTATACGCTCTCCTCGCACTAATCGAACAATGAGGAGCGGCTGAGTCTGGATAAACACCGGAAGGGAATTGAGGCCATCCATGCGTCCCACGAATATGGTGATGATGTACCATGCAGTTTCCGTCCCACCGGACCGAGGCCTCTCCATGCGCTCCGCCATCCGTTGCTCCGTCGCCGCCTGCCTCCTGATTGCCGTCCCCGCCCTGGCCGCGCCTCCCGTCTCCACCGACGACCGCCTCGTCGTCGAGTTGGTCGCCAGCGAGCCGGACATACTGACGCCGACCGGCATCGCCGTGGACGAGCAGGGCCGCGTCTGGGTGATCGAAAATAACACCCATGAACGACCCGCCAACTACCAGGGACCGGACAGCGACCGCATCCTCATCTTTTCCGACTTCGACGAGGCGGGAAAGGCCCGCAAGAGCAGCGTCTACGCCGACGGATTCAAGAACTCGATGGGCCTCGCCCTGCACGACGGCGCCGTCTACCTCGTCACCCGTTCGGAGATTTTCGTCCTCCGCGGCAAGGAGAAGGCGGAGGAAAAGCGCTCGATCATGAAGCTGGACGGGGGCGCGTATCCGCATGACGGCCTCGACGGGCCGACGTTCGACGGCGTCGGCGACATGATCTTCGGCATGGGCGAGAACCTCGGCGCCCCGTACAAGCTGATCGGCGCCGACGGAATCACGATCGAAGGCGGCGGCGAGGGCGGCAACGTCTTCCGCGGCAAGCCGGACGGCTCGAAGTTGGAGCGGATCGCCACCGGCTTCTGGAACCCGTTCGGCCAGGGCTTTGACGCCTTCGGCCGGCTGTTCGCGGTGGACAACGACCCCGATTCGCGCGGCCCCTGCCGGCTGGTTCACGTCGTGCAGGGCGGCGACTACGGCTACCGCTTCCGCTATGGCCGCAAGGGCACGCACCCCTTCGATAGCTGGAACGGCGAGCTGCCCGGCACGCTCGGCTACGTCGCCGGCACCGGCGAGGCGCCGTGCGCCGTTGTCGCCTACGAATCGACCGGCCTGCCCGACGAGTACCGCGGCGATCTGCTGGTCACGTCGTGGGGCGACCACATCGTGGAGCGCTTTCATCTGATACCGAAGGGGGCGAGCTTCACGGCCCAGTCGCAGACGGTAGTCCGCGGCGGCGACGACTTCCGGCCGGTTGGCCTGGCAGTGGGTCCGGACGGGTCGGTGTACGTCAGCGATTGGGTGGACAAATCGTATCCGGTTCACGGCAAGGGCCGCATCTGGCGGATTCGCATGAAGAAGCCGCCGCAGGATGACGGGCTGCGGCCGTCGAAGGTGGCGGGAATGGAGACGGAGCAGCTCATCAAGTTGCTGGGCCATCCGAAAAGGGAGATCCGCGATGCGGTGACGGAGGCGTTGGCGGCGAAGGGCGCAAAGGTAGAGGGGTCGCTGATCGGTGTAATCAACGGGAATGCCGACGTGCGAACCAAGCTGCAGGCGCTGTGGGCCGCGGCGCGATTCACGACGTACCCCAAAGATGTGATGGAAATCGCTATCAATGCCAAAGAAGGGGCGGTACGGGCCGAAGCGGTTCGGCTCATGCACGGCGAGATTGATGAAGCAAAGTGTGAGGATGAGGATCCGCAGGTGCGAATGGAAGCAGTGCTGCGAATTTCCTGTCCGCCCGCTCCGCCGACCAAACTCGTGCTTTACATTGCAAGGTTGGGCGCGCAGGATCCTTTCCTCTTCAGTGCTGGCGTGTACGCCCTCGGCAAGGCCAAAAACGCGGCTGAACTGCTGTCCAGGCTGGATTCGCCTGACCCCAAGTTGCGCCTCCTCTCTCTGCTGGCCCTGCGACGGACAGGCGACGTTGAAGCGCGTGATGCACTGAAAAAATTCCTCAAAGACCCCGACCCGGAAATTCGCCGTTCAGCGATCCAATGGGTAGCCGAGGAGAAGCTGAAAGACTACGCCCCGATGCTGCAGGACGCCGCCGCCCAGGCTCCGACGACGCCCGACCTGTTCCGGGCGCTGATGGCTGCCAAACACTTGCTCGCCGGCGGCAAACCGGACGCCGACCCCATTGACGAAACCTATCTCGCCAAGGTGATCGGCGACGCCGGGCAGCCGTCGGTGTTCCGCGTGCTAGCGCTGCAAATGCTGCGGCCGGATCACCCGGCCCTGGCGGCGGCGAACCTGGAGAAGGTGCTGAAAAGCGACGATGCGGCTCTGCGGCGGCAGGCGTCGCGCGCCCTGGCGTTGCGCACCGACAAGGATTCGCAGGCGCTGGTGCTAAAGCTGGCGAAGGACGACGCTGCGGATCCCGCCATTCGCGCGGACGCCGTCGTTGGGCTGGCGAACTCCGCAGCCGACTCCGCCGAGACGCAAAAACGCCTACTGTCGCTGCTGGATGAGCCGGATTACCGCCGCGACGCTCTGCGGTCGTTGCGGCCGGCGGCGGGGAAGGCGGAGGTCGAAAACGGCCTGCTCGCGTGGTGGGACAAGGAGACGATTTCAAGCGGCGCACGCCGGGAGGCGGCGGCTCAGCTCGTGCTGGCCCTGAAGACGAACACGAGTCCGGCGGTCGAAGGGCATCGCAAGGCGCTAATTGACTTCGCCGGGACGCGGCCGAACTCGGCGGACGAATGGCAGAAATACCTCGCCGGCCGAGGCGACCCAGCGGCAGGCGAGCGTGTGTTCTTCTCCGTCGCCGGCCCGCGCTGCGCCGCCTGTCATCAGATCGACGGCCGCGGCGGCAAGATCGGCCCCGACCTCTCGACCATCAGCGCGTCGCTCAGCAGCCGCGAGCGGCTGGTCGAGTCGATCCTCGACCCGAGCAAGGAGATCGCCCCGGCGTTCGTGACCTGGAACGTCACGACCCGCGACGGTAAGGTTCACACCGGCGTCATCGTGGACGAGGGGCCGAACAGCACCGTCACGCTGGCCGACGCACAGGGCAAGCTGGAAACCCTCATGCGCCAGGACATCGAGGAACGCACCGCCTCCAAAAAGTCGCTCATGCCCGACGGCCTGGCCGACCAGATGACGCCGCAGGATTTCCTGGACCTCATCGCTTACTTGAGCGAGCGGCGATGAGGTTCATGGCATCCTTGCGTGCGATGCATTACTGCAAATATCGCTTCGGAATCTCCGCCCCCGCCACGAAGCTCAGTTTGCCGATCTTGCACATCTGGTATACGTTGATGCGGAAATCCGGGCATGTGCTGACCAGGCAGTAAGCGTCCGTCGGCGAAAAGCCGTGGTCGCTGATGAGCCAGTCCATCAGGTGCGTCGTCGCCGTCTCCACGGCCGACTCCAGCGGCCGCGATGCATTCACGCCGATGATCGCATCCGACTTCTCGATGCGCATCCACGGCGGCCGCCTGCCGCGGATCAGGTCCAGGTTAAGGCGGACGACGGCCGTGGTCTCGGCGGCCGTGCCGGTGAATTCGGCGTCGCCCTGGCTGGCGTGTACGTCGCCGAGATAAAAAAGAGCGCCCGGATGGAAAATCGGCAGCAGGATGCGATTGCCCGGCCGCACGTCGCGGATGTCGAGGTTGCCGCCCCATTCGCCCTGGCCGTCGAGGCTGGTGCAGACCTCGCGATCCGGAGCGACCCCAAGAGTGCCGATGAAGGGCGTGATCGGCCAGGAAATACGATCGCTGAAGTGCAAGGTTCCGTCGCGCATCCCGTGCGGGCCGGGTTCATGGCGGAAGATGCGCGTGGTGTAGTCGCCCGACAGCTCCGGCCAGCGCGTCGATTCGCCGAGTGGGCCGCGCTTGGGACCGATCGCGATCCAGGAATAAGCGCCAACCACGATCTCTTCAATCGCTGCCACTAGCGTATCGCCGCGCGCGGCCCCTTCGACGTACACCGGCCCGCCGATGGGGTTGGCCTGCGGCGGACTGCGGTCGAAGCCGGGGCGGAGGGCGGGTATCGCCTTGTCGGCCGGCGATTTGAAGTAGCCGGTGGAAGCGTCCCACGTTTCGATCTCGAAAGTCTCGCCGGGCTGCACGCGCAGGAGCGGTTCGTCTCGCCAGTCGAATGCGTACTTGCGGGCCAGGTCGCGCGGGATGCGTTGCATGGCGTATGCTTCCAGGGATGATTGTGATGCTCCGACACGCATCCTAAGATAGCCCCCGCGACGCCGACGCCCAGCCGGGAACCACTGTCCATGAACGCCATCCTCCGCGTCCACTGCACCGACCGCCAGGGTATCATCGCGGCGCTTTCCGATTTCGTCTTCCGCCACGGCGGCAACATCATCGACCTCGACCAGCATTCCGACCCCGAAGGTCCGCGATTCTTCATGCGCCTGGAATGGTCGCTGGATCGCTCCACGCTCGACCCGGACGGGGTGCGCCTCGGATTGCAGATGTACGCCCGCAGCTGCGGCCTGGAATGGGAGCTGACGTTCGACGACCACCGCGATCGCGTCGCCGTCTTCTGCAGCAAAGAGCCGCACTGCCTCTATGATCTGCTGCTGCGGCAACGGCTCGGGGAACTGCCCGGCGAAATCGTCCTGGTCGCGTCCAACCACGAAGACGCGCGGCCGGCGGCGGACTACTTCGGCGTGCCGTTCGTCCTGACGCCGGTGACGAAGGAAAACAAGGAGAAAGCGGAGGCGCATCAGCTGGAATTGCTGAAAGAGAACAAGGTCGATCTCGTGGTGCTGGCGCGGTACATGCAAATCCTGTCGCCGGCTTTCGTGGCGCCGTGGCGCGGGCGGATCATCAACATTCATCACTCGTTTCTGCCGGCGTTCGCGGGGGCGTGGCCGTATCACCAGGCCAAGGCGCGCGGCGTCAAGCTGATCGGAGCGACGGCTCATTACGCCACGGAGGACCTGGACGAGGGGCCGATCATCGAGCAGGACGTGGTGCGCGTGACGCACCGCGACGAGGTGGAGGACCTGGTGCGCAAGGGCCGCGACCTGGAGCGGCAGGTGCTGGCGCGGGCCGTGCGCCTGCATCTGCAACGGCGCGTCCTCGTGGACGGACGGCGGACCATTATCTTCGGCTGACGCCTCAGGGCGGCGGGAACAGCAAGGCGGCGAGCAAAGCGCCTAATGCCGCTCCCGCAAATCCGGCCAAGACGCTGCCCAGCACGTTGGCCAGGGCCTGGAGCCAACTGCCGTCGCGAACCAGGCGAAACGTTTCCCACTCAAACGTGGAAAAGGTCGTATAGCCGCCGCAAAACCCCGTCCCAATGAGCAAGTACCAATCCTCGTATTCCAGACCGAAGCGCTCCAGAATAACGACGGCGGCGAACGCGAGAACGAAGGAACCGCTGACGTTGACAATCAGCGTGCCATAAGGAAACTCCTGCGCCCACCGCTGCGCGCTGATCCATTTGCCCAGCTGATAGCGGGCGGCCGTCCCTAGCGCGCCGCCGAGCAGGAGCAACGCCATCCCCATGGTGGGCCTCACAACATGCAGATTACTGCGGCAAGGCGCAAAACCAAGGCCCCGCCGGGAGCGTCCTCCCGGCGGGGCCTTGGTGTTTCTGGGAACACCCCCACCCGGGAGAGCCTCCAAGGTAGGGGTCATCAGCGGCGCCGCCGCGGTTCCTGGCGAACCCCATCGCCGTGCGCCAGTCTACGGAACGCCGCCGGCCCGGCAAGGCGCGGGCCCGGTCTGGCTGTGCGGCGCCTCTCTTGCGGCACTTGCCCGCCGGCCCGGAAAAACTTAGGCTTAATCAGGACAGTCGATCGGCGCCCCGCCGCAGCTCTCTCGCCGCCTTTTGGGAATCCCGCCCCAGGACGCAATGATGCAATGACGATCCGAACGTTCACGGCCGGCGACGACGTAGCGCAGGTCGGCATCTATAACGAAGCCGCCGCCGAGCTGCCGCATTTCAAGGCCGTCACGCTGAATGAGCTGCGCCGTCGCCTCCACAGCTCCGATTTCGATCCGACCACGCGCTTTTTCGCCCTGGAGAACGGCCGGCCGGTCGGTTACGCCGCGTTCCACGCCAACGGCCGGGTCAGCTTCCCCTGGTGCCGCAAGGGGCGGGAATCATGGGCCGAGCCCCTGCTGGAAGCCGTCTTGGATGAGATGAAGCGGCGAGGCATGACCGCCGCCTTCGCCGCTTATCGGGCCGATTGGCCGGCCCAGCGGGATTTCTTCCTCGGCCACGGCTTTTGCGCCACGCGCGAAGTCGTGAACTTCGTCCTAGAGCTGGTGGATATGCCGACGCCCTCGGCCCGGGCGACGCTGGCCGTCGAAGCCATGACCCCTGCCGACGCGCCGGCCGTGCTGGCCCTGGCGCCCAAGGCGTTTCACGTCCGCGACGCAGCCGAGCTGGAACGGCATTTGCTCCATAACCCGTACTTTCCTCCGGAAGCGGTGCGCGTGCTGCGCAGCCGCGGCGACGCGACGCCGATCGGGCTAAGCGTCTTGGTGGAGAACCCAGCATACGCCGACCCGCGAGGGATCGACTCGGACATGCCCTGTTTCCGGCTGGGGGCGGTCGGCACGGAAACCATGCAGACGAA
>DATKHW010000128.1:0-3877 GCA_035546275.1 Gemmataceae bacterium | reverse complement strand
CCGCCCAGCCGGCCGAGTTGTATTCCCACGCACTGCCGCCCGCCACGACGCCGTAAACCACCGCCCCCCGTCGGCGTGGCTTCCGCACTAATCGACTGGAACGAACCGCCGGACAGCTCCGCCCAGCTGTGGTCGTATTCCCATAGTGAATCGGCAAGCGAAAAGGTCGCACATCGGGGCTCGCCCGCCCCGAAGCGACCGGCGGACGAAGTTCACCCATGAACTTCCTTTGCGGGGTGGTGAACACGCGCAGATGAAATAGACGTTCTTCAACAAGGCGATTTAATAAGGGCTTTGTCGCAATACAAGATTGGGGTTACCATTTAGACGATTAGGACCACCCGACCCCCAGCCGCAAGAGACCTGTTCATGCACAGCACGCCGGTCAGTCTGCTGGAACGCCTGGGCCGGCCTCACGACCAACAAGCGTGGGAGCGATTCGTCCAGCTGTACACGCCGCTCCTGTGTCATTGGGCGCGCCGCCTCGAGATGGAAGGGCAGGACGCCGCCGACCTGGTGCAGGACGTTTTCACTCTCCTCGTGCAGAAGCTGCCTACGTTTCACTACGACCCCGGCAAGCGCTTCCGCGGCTGGCTGTGGACGGTCACCCTCAATTGCCGCCGCGCCCGGCTGCGCAGCCGGGGGATTCCATTACAGATCGACGCCGCAGCGGAAATGCAGCAGACGATCACGCCCGACGCGGCCGCCGCCGTCGCCGAGGAAGAGTACCGCCAATTCCTGACGCGGCGGGCGATGGAGTTGATGCAGACGGAGTTTCGGCCAGCCACTTGGAAGGCGTTCTGGGAGACTGTAGTGAATGAGCGTCCCGCCGCTGAGGTGGCGGCCGAGCTGGGGCTGACCGAGAACGCCGTTTATCTCGCCAAGGGCCGCGTGATGCGCAGCCTCCGCCAGGAGCTGGCGGGGCTGCTTGATTGACAGCCGCTGTCTTCTTCGCATTATTCCGCAATTCTTCGACAGGTTTTCCGTCCCCGGCGCATAGGTCGTTGTCAAAAGCACGGCGACGGCACGCGGGACGACAACGATCCTGGACCCCGACGCGGGACGGGATTGGGAGCGCTCCATGAACACCGATTTGCCTTGCCCGGACGCCGACACGCTGGAACGGCTCCTTCTCGGCGACATGCCGGCCGAGGAAATGGAAGTCCTGGAACATCACGTCGGCGCGTGCCGCCGTTGCCTGGCGGTTCTGCGCCAAGTGAGGTCCTCGGACGCGCTAATGGAGGCGGTGCGCGCCGCCGGCCAAGCCGAGGTCATGGCAGCGGCGGAGGTCAATCCGGCGCTGATCGCCCGTCTGTGCCGGCTGAACCGCCCGGAGAACCTGTCGGCGACGCAGCCGTCGGACGCCCCGTCCACCAGGCCGCCGGCCGGCGACGGGGGCGAGGAGCTGTCCGACCTGCTGGCGCCGCCGGAGGCGCCGGACGAGCTGGGCCGGTTCGGCCCGTATGGGATTCTCCGCGTCCTGGGCAGCGGCGGAATGGGAATCGTCTTCGCGGCCCGGCAGGCGCGGCCTCACCGGATCGTCGCCCTCAAGATGATCCTGGCCGGCCGCGGGTTGATGCGGTTCCGAGGCGAGACGGAAATCGTCGCCCAGCTGCAACATCCCAACATCGTGCAGGTGCACGAGGCCGGCGAACACGGCGGCCGGCTCTATTACACGATGGAGTACCTGGACGGCGGCAGTCTCGCCCAGAAGCTGGCCGCCGCTCCGCTGGCCCCGCGGGCGGCCGCGGGGTTGGTGCGGACGCTGGCCAGCGCCGTCCACTTCGCCCACGAGGGCGGCGTCGTCCACCGGGACCTGAAGCCGGCCAACGTGCTACTGGCCGCCGACGCCACGCCGAAAATCGCCGATTTCGGCCTGGCCAAGCATCGTGAGGGCGCGCCAGGCGAGACTGCTCCCGAAGCGCGGACGGAGACCGGCGCTATCCTCGGCACGCCCGGCTACATGGCGCCGGAGCAGGCCGCAGACAGCACGGACGTCGGTCCGGCGGCCGACGTCTACGCCCTCGGCGCCGTCCTGTACGAGTGCCTGACGGGAAGGCCGCCGTTCAAGGCGGCGACCGTGCTGGAGACGCTGGAACAAGTGCGGAGCCGCGACCCGGTCCCGCCGGGCAGCCTGCAACCGGGTCTGCCGCGCGACCTGCAGACGATCTGCCTGAAGTGTCTGCACAAGGAGCCGCGCCGCCGCTACGCCAGCGCCGCCGCCCTGGCCGACGATCTCGGACGCTTCCTCCGCGGCGAGCCGATCCACGCCCGACCGGTCCCGTTACACGAGCGGTTGGTCAAGTGGGTGCGGCGCCGGCCGGCGCCGGCCGCCTTGCTGGCGGTCAGCGTGTCCTCCGCTGCGGTGCTGGTCGTCGGCGTTCTGCTGCACAATGCCGGGTTGCAGGCGGCCGTGAAACGCGCCCAGGACGCGGAGGGGCAGGCGCGGCGGCAGCAGCAGCGGGCCGACGCTGGCTATCGGTCCGCCCGCGACGCGCTCGATCGCATGCTGATGCGGCTGGAACGTCGGCAAATGGGCGAGGTCCCGCAGCTAAAGGAACTGCAGCACGACCAGCGCCAGGACGCCCTCGCGTTCTATCAGGGGATTCTGGCGGAGGCGGACGACCCCGACCCGGAAGTGCGGTTGGATGCGGCCCACGCCTATGAGCGGGCCGCCGCCATCCAGCAGCTCATGGGGGACGCCGGCTGCGTGGAAAACTTTGGCCGGGCTATTGCCCTGCTGGAGGCGCTCCCGCCGGCCCAGCGCGACCTGCCGGACGCGCAGGCCCTTCTGGCTTCCTGTTACGGCGACCGCGGGCAGGCGATCGCCGCGAGCCGCTGGGCCGACGCCGAACGGGACCTGGGCCAGTCCCTGACCATCTACGAAAGGCTGGCCCAGGTTCAGCCGGACGACCCGCAGTGCCAAGAAAACCTGGCCCGCTGCGAGCACCAGCTGGGGCAACTCGAAGCCGCCGGCAATCGCCTGGCCGACGCGGAGCGCCATTACAACCATGCCGTGACGATCCGCTCGGCGCTGGTCCGCGACCATCCCCCCGAGGAGTTCTACCAGGACGACCTGGCCGAGGATTACGTGAACCTGGGTCCGGTTTACGCGGCCACGCGACGGCACAGCGAGGCAAACAAGGCTTATGAGAGGGCCGAAGCTCTGCTGCGGCCGCTGCTCGGCCGCCACCCGGACGACGTTCGCCACGCACTGGCTCTTGCCGCCGTGGACACGAATTGGGGCCAGCTGATAGCTGGCAGCGCGTGGTGGTCGGAGCCGGCCCTGATGCGGCTCACGGAGGCGGTGGACCTCGCCGAATCGGCGTTGCGGCGCGAGCCTGCGTTTTTCCTGGCCCGGCTCCAGGCGTTCAACGCGCACGGCGCGCGGGCCCAAACCTACGACCGCTATTGCTGCTGGGCGGAGGCCGTCAAGGACTGGGACCGGGTCGTCGAGCTGGACGAACGGCCGCAGCGCTGGGCCAATCAGATGGCCCTTGCGATGGACCTGGCGCGGGCGGGCGACCATCCCCGCGCCGCCGCCGAAGCCAAGGCTCTGCGGGAGAACGCCGACGTTAATGCGGACGGCATGTACGAGTTGGCCGCCGTCTACGCCCATTGCGTAGAGGCGGCCCGCCTGGATGAGCGGCTTCTCCCTGCCGCGCGGTTCGCCCTCGCGGAGCGCTACGCCGTCGAGGCGGTCGCCTTGCTGGCGAAATTGAAGGCGCAGGCCTATTTCGACGACGCCGAGCATGCTGAATCGTTGAAAACGGACCCGGACCTGAAATCGATTTGCGGCCGGCCTGATTTTCAGAAACTACTACCTCACGGAGCATCGCCATGAAGCGTCATTTCCTGAACCGCTGGTTCCGCAGCG
>DATKHW010000127.1:0-3247 GCA_035546275.1 Gemmataceae bacterium | reverse complement strand
CTAATGGGACGGTTCTTGCCGGACCACCCAGACGACTTGCAGGTGTTCGTGCATGACGGCGGGCCACGTATAACGCGCAACGCAGCAGAGGCTGTGTGGGTTACATGCAGTGCGCCCCTCGGGTGAGACCAGTACGATATGAAGTACTGGCCCCGGAGGGAGTCTCTGAATCATGCCTCGACGCGCACGACGCAGCTTCACGCCCGAGTTCAAAGCCCAAGTGGTCCTCGACCTGCTCCGCGGCGAGAGGTCCCAAGCCGAGCTGTGCCGCCAGCACCAGCTCAGCACCTCGCTGCTGGTCCTGTGGAAGGACACCTTCCTGGAACGCCTGCCGTTCGTCTTCCAGGCCGACGAGCAGCGCGGCCAGGAACGCCAACGTATCGCCGACCTGGAGCAGTTGGTCGGACGCCAGGCCCTGGAATTGGAGATCCTAAAAAAAGCCTCCAGGCTCATGAATGGACCGGCCAACGCCGGAGGGAGGTGGTCATGAGCCTGGTGCAAGACTATCCGGCGCGGCTGGTCTGCCACCTGCTCGACTTCCCGCGCTGCCAACTATACCGCTCGCCCGGCGACGCCGGCGAGCAGGACGCCCCGCTGCGTGAGGCCCTGACGCGCCTGGCCGGCGAGTGGCCCACCTACGGCTACCGCCGCCTGACCGCCATGCTCCGCCGCGAGGGTTGGGCCGTCAACGCCAAGCGTGTCCGCCGGGTCATGGCCGACCTGGGCATCCACGGCGCAGCGCCCGTTCGCCGCAAGCGGACCACCGACAGCGACCACGACTTCCCGCGCTGGCCCAACCTGGTCGAGACGCTCCCGGTCGTGCGGCCCGATCAGGTGTGGGTGGCCGACATCACCTACGTCCGCCTCCGACGCGACTTCGTCTACTTGGCGGTGATCATGGATGTCTTTACGCGCTTGATCCGGGGATGGCATCTCGGCCGCGGCCTCGACGGCGGCCTGACGCTCACGGCCCTGGAGCGGGCCCTGGCCCGCGGCCGCCCGGAGATCCACCACTCCGACCAGGGCGTGCAGTACGCCGCCGACGACTACGTGCGACGGCTGCAAGGCGTCGGGGCGCTGGTGAGCATGGCCGCCGTGGGCGAGCCGCGCGAGAACGGCTTCGCCGAGCGGCTGATGAGGACCATAAAAGAAGAGGAAGTGGATCTGTCGGAGTACCTGGACTACGCCGACGCCCTGCGGCAACTGGGGCGTTTCCTCGACGCCGTGTACAACCACAAGCGCATCCACTCGGCGCTGGGCTACCTGACGCCGGCCGAGTTCGAGCAGCAGTGGCGGGAGGCGCAACCCGCCTGATGGCTCTCCAACGATGTTCCTCCGCTCCCGCCTCCCGGCCTTCACCGGGGCTGAGGCCGGGAGGCGGGAGCGGAGGAACATCGCCGTTGATCGTGACGACTGTACCATAGGCAACGTGCCTTGGTGGTCTCATTTCAGGGGCGCACTACATGCCTCGCCGTCTTTGCCGTTCACTTCCGTTTGGTCGATTTCCCCTTGCCGTTCTTCCGTTCGGCCGCGGCCATTGCTTTCTCGGCCTCCCTGCACCGGCGATCCATAGCCGCGAATTCGACCGGATCGGTCACAGGAACCAATTCAAGTTCCTGAAGGGTCGGCCCCAGCATTTTCTTGGATGACTTCTTTTTCACGGGTTAGTCGCCTTCTTTAGTCACCGGGAAGGGCAGTTCCGCTTTGAGCACGTCGCTTCCCTCCTCCTGATAAAACCAGACCTGCACCAGGTACCGGCCAGCACGCGGAAACGAACACCTCAGGCGGGCCGCAGTCGCCAACGTTTCGTCCTTGACGTCGAACTGGAGAGGCGGCGTCAGGTGCGCGAAGAAAATGGCCTTGTCGGCCCCCTCGTCGATCACCCGGACGTAACCCGGATACGTCCCTGCGCGAGGACTCGAAAGCACCAGAAACAGCCAAAGTCGAATGGCCGGAAACGGAAAGACCGGCGCCGCGATCCTCTGACGGACGCCTCGCAGATGGTACACGCCGGCTTCCGTTTGGCTTTCCCGGACGCGGTCACAGACCGTCGCAAGCCGCACGCGGGGGGTCAGTGCTGCCGCAGCCATAACAACTCCGGCTTCTTCCCGGCGCCAACGCCTCTCACCGTAACAAATGGACGCCCGGCTGACAAGAACCCGGACGGGAAAAAGGGAGCGCCGAGGTCGCTCGATTCCACCGCCCTCATATTCCCTCATCGGCGTCCATCCTCCCCTGCCCAGACGCCCCCTCCGCATGGTACGAATGCTGTCTTCCGCCGCCGTCGCCCGGCGCCCCGTCGAGGTCCAGTCATGACGCCCTATCTCCCGCCTGTCGTTCGCTTCGACCAGGTTCGAGCCGTGCCCATCCGCTGGCTGTGGGAACCGTACCTGGCCCGCGGCAAGCTCGCCGTCCTCGACGGCGACGTCGGAGTCGGAAAGTCGTTCTTCACCGTCGATCTCGCCGCCCGGCTGTCGCGTTGCGGGCGGATGCCGGATGGATCGCGGCGGCGGCGCAAGGCGGCCGTGCTGTTCCTCAACGCCGAGGATGGGCTGGACGACACGCTCCAGCCGCGCCTCGAAGCGGCCGGCGCCGACCTCAAGCGCGTTTTCAGCCTGGGCGGCATTCGCCTGGAAGACCCGGCCGGCGCCGCGATGTCGTTCCCGCAGCACCTCGATTGTCTGCATCGGGCCGTCGTCGCCCACGAACCGGAGCTGGTGGTCGTCGATCCGATGATGGCGTTTTTCCCGCCGGAGGTCTCGGCCAACAACGACCAGACGATGCGCACGGCGCTGGCGCCGCTGGCGGCCCTGGCGGCGCGGTCGGGGACGGCGGTGCTGCTGGTGCGGCAGCTGACCAAGCGCGGCGGCCGCAAGGCGCTGTACCGTGGGTTGGGGTCGATCGGCATCATCGGGGCGATCCGCACGGGCCTGTTTCTGGCGCGGCATCCGCACGAGCGGGACAAGCGCGTCTTCGCCATGAGCAAGAGCAACATCGGTCCGCTGGCGCCGACGCTGGCGTATCGGCTGGTGCAGCACGACGGGCGGGCGCACCTGGAATGGCTGGGCGAATGCGACGCGACGGCCGACGAGCTGTGTTTGCCGCCGGCCCGCGGGGAAGGGCCGCCGCTGCCGACGGCGGACGAGTGGCTGAAAGCGGCGCTGGCCGATGGGCCGCGCCCGGCGAAGGAGTTGCTGGCGGCCGGAGCGGCGGCGGGCTTCGGCGTTCGCACCCTGGAACGGGCCAA
>DATKHW010000126.1:0-3642 GCA_035546275.1 Gemmataceae bacterium | reverse complement strand
ACCATGAAAACCGTGATGAGCTGCTTGTCCGGGTCGATCCACAGGTTCGTGGAATAGGCCCCACCGTGGCCACAGGGTCCAGGGATCACCGCATCGGCCCGCGCCTGCCGCGTCGTCTGCCAGCCGAGGCCGTACCCGTTCTCTCCCTTGCCCTTGCTTATCAGGTCGCCGGTTTGCGTGGAGGTCATCTCCCGCACCGCATCCTCCGACAAGCACTTCTTGCCGTGATACGTCCCGCCGTTCAGGATCATCCGGCAGAAGACGCCGACGTCGGAAGCCGTCGAGAAGAGGCCGCCGGCCGGGAACGGCTGGCGCTTCGGATCGGTCAAGGGATAATAGCACTGGCTGATAGAGGCTTCTTCCAGCTTCTTGCCTTCCTTGATATGCCGGTACGATTTCGCCAGCCTTTTCACCTGTTCCTCGGTGGGTCGAAACGTCGTGTCCGTCATGCCGAGCGGGTCGAACAGCCGCTTCTGCATGAACTCCTCGTAAGGCATGCCGCTGACCACTTCGATGATGCCGCCGGCCGTGTTGATGCCTGCGTTGGAGTATTGATACTGGCTGCCGGGCTCGAACTGCAGCGGCGTCATGGTGTAGCTGCGCGCCGCTTCGCGCAGCGGCAACAGGTCGAGCGTCGGCGTCTCCATCGCCGAGGTCGGCCGCAGTCCGCTGGTGTGGCTCAGGATGTTGCGGATCGTGATCGGGTGCGCCGGATGCTTCAGGAGCATGTGGTCCTTGTCCTGCTCGGCGATGTACCACGGATCTTTGAACTCCGGCAAGTATTTCTCGACCGGATCGTCGAGCTGGACCTTGCCGTCGTCCACCAGCATCATCAGGCCGGCGGCCGTGATCGGTTTAGTCATCGACGCGATCCAGAACAGGTCGTCGGTCTTCATCGGCGTCTTGGCGTCGAGATCGGCGTAGCCCACTGCTTCCAGCGTCAGTACCTTGTCGCGGTCGGCGACCAGGACGACGGCGCCGGCCAAGGTTTGGTCGTCCACGAACGGCTGCAGGCTGTCGGCCACGCGCGGCTGGTCGGCGGCGAGCGCCGGCGCAACGAAGACAAACAAGAGCGGCAGAATACAGAGAGTGGATCGCACGGCAGGATGCTCCGGAAGGTCGTCGCAGGATGACAAGCCCGCAGCGCGAGCAAGGGTGCAAAGCCCTTGCTCGCGCTGCGGGATCATAATGTTGTCACTTCTTCTCTTCCATTTCCTTCAGCACGTCGTTGACGGATTTTTCCAACTCGTCGCCGCGCAGGCCTTTGGAGCGAATGATCCCCTTGGCGTCGATGACGAAGGTCGAGGGGATGAACTGAATTTCCCAGTCCTCCGCGATGCCGCCCTGATTGCCGCTCCACCAGTGCGTCCACGGCAGCTTTTCCTTGGCCACGAAATCGGCCACGGTCTGCCGATCCTCGTCGATGCTGATCCCGACCAGCATAAACGGTTTGTCCTTCAAGCGCTCCACCATCTCCTTTTCATGCGGGATCATCGCCCGGCAGGGGCCGCACCACGTCGCCCACACGTCCAGCACGACGACCTTGCCGCGCAGGCTGCTCAGCTTGACCTCCTTGCCGTCGAGGTCCTGGCTGACGACCTCCGGGACTTCCTTGCCGACCGACAGGTCGGGGTAGACGTCGGCGTACTTGCTTTTCATCGCGGCGTCCAGTTCGTCGGCTTCTTTCTTATAGGCGTCGGCACCGGCGATCAGCTTGGCGACGAATTCTTTGCCGCGGAACTTCTCCGCTTGGGCGCGGGCGTCGGCGTTGTCCCTCAGCTGCGGGGCCGCTTCGGCGGCGTCGCGGCAAGCCCGCAGGCGCCACTTGCAGGCGCGGGCCTGAATCTTGTGGTCCGGGTTCTTGGCCATCACCTCGCGCAGAACGGCGGCCGCGTCGTCGTCCAGCGACGACGCCAGCAACGGCAGCGTCCCGGCGATGGCCGGCTTGCCGACGAAGTCGGTGCGCAGCTTGGCGACGACGTCGCCCCAGGCCGGCGGCCCGTTCTGGGCGCCGCGGCTGGCCTGCAGCGCGAGGGCCAGCGCGTCCGACGCGGTCGGGGAGTCGGCGTGGTCCGCGGCGTAGCTCAGGAAGCGAGCCGAGAAGGGACGCAGTTCCGCCCCGTCGAGGGCGTCGAGGCGCTTTTGGGCCTCCGCCTTGTCCGCGTCCGTCTTGGCGTCGGCGACGGCTTGGGCGGCGTTCTGACGCGCCTCCTGGAGTTTGGCGCCGGCCTCCTGAAATTCTTTCTTGAGGGCGTTGAATTCGTCGGGGCCGGGGGCCGACTTGGGCGGCGCACCGCACCCGGTTTGGGAGGCCAGGACCATCAAACCGCCCAGGATCATACCGCTCCACAGCCGTCGCATGGGATTCATCCTCGTTTTGGGGCCGCGCCATCGACCGGCGCGAAAATCAGCGTTCCTTCAGTCTACGGGACGGCGCCCGCCGGCGACAGACCGACGCCGGAAAACGCTGGTTTCCGGCCGTCCCGGCGGGTAAGCTGCTCTCCATACCGCGCCATGATACTATTCCTTCATTCGGAGATGAAAGCGATGCCTCAAGCGCATGAACCCAGCCGGCGGCGTTTCCTCCAGGCCGGACTTCTCGGCTGCGTCGCCGCGACGGCCGGGGCGGCCGATTCGGGACCGAAACCTGCTCCGGTCAAGCCGTTCGACTTGGAGGAAATGGGGATCGCCGAACTCCAGGAAGGCATGAAATCCGGCAAATTCACTGCTCGATCCCTGGTGGAGCGCTATCGCGCGCGCATCGACGAGATCGACAAACAGGGCCCGGCCGTCAACGCCGTCATCGAGCTGAATCCCGACGCCCTGGACATCGCCGACGCGCTAGACAAGGAGCGCAAGGACAAGGGGCCGCGCGGCCCGCTGCATGGTATTCCGGTTCTCATCAAGGACAACATCGACACCGCCGACAAAATGGCGACCACGGCCGGTTCCCTCGCCCTGGTCGGCGCGAAGCCGCCCACGGACGCCTTCATCGTGGACCGGCTGCGGAAGGCCGGCGCCGTGCTGCTGGGCAAAACCAATCTCAGTGAATGGGCCAATATCCGCTCCAACAACTCCACAAGCGGCTGGAGCGGCCGCGGCGGCCTGACGCGCAACCCCTACGCCCTGGACCGCAACACCTCGGGCTCCAGCTCCGGCTCGGCGGCCGGCGTCTCGGCCAATCTGTGCGCCGCCGCCGTCGGCACGGAAACCGACGGCTCCATCGTCAGCCCGTCGTCGGTCAACGGCGTCGTCGGCCTCAAGCCGACCGTCGGCCTCGTCAGCCGTTCGGGCATTATTCCCATCTCCCATAACCAGGACACGGCCGGGCCGATGGGCCGAACGGTCCGCGACGTCGCGATCTTTCTGGGCGCGCTGGCGGCCGCCGACCCGGCCGACAAGGCGGCCAAGGACGCCGAAGGCAAGGTGGAGACGGATTACACGAAATTCCTCGATGCGGACGGCCTCAAGGGAGCGCGCATCGGCGTGGTGCGCCGGCTGTTCGGCTTCAGCGCCGCCGTGGACGCCGTCCTGGAAGACGCGCTGCAGGCGCTGAAACAGCAGGGGGCGATGCTGGTCGATCCGGCCGTGATTTCGACGCTCGGCCGATATGGAAGCTCCGAAATGATGGTTTTCATGTAC
>DATKHW010000125.1:0-9047 GCA_035546275.1 Gemmataceae bacterium | reverse complement strand
GAGCAGCATAGCGATGATGACGCCGATGATGGCGATGACCACCAGCAGCTCGATCAGAGTAAAGGCGCGCGCGCGACGACGAGAGGAGCGCAGAAGCATGGGAATCGTCCTTTCTGCCGGTTCGGGCAAAAGGAGTCCGCTTCGGCGCACAAGGGGCCAGGGGTCCGTGGAAACGAAAGAACGGCCCGCCCGGATGCTTGAGGCCGAAGCATCAGAACACACCCTCGGCAGGCAGGTCTTCTGGCTTCCGGCTCCGGGATGGACTCGTAAGTCATCCCGCGGTCCCGAACAGCCTTCCCGCGACCCGGGGAGGGTCGCAGTGGCGTGGAGAAATTCGGTCCCTGGCCGGTTACAGCGGCGGCCCCGCAACGGATTTGCACCGTTTTCCCTATTGTGCCCCCAACCGGGGGCGCCTGTCGAAACTGAGGGTTAGGTCTATGGGCGGCGCCAACCATCGTCCATAGGTGCTGCCCCGCAGGCTTTAGAATTAGTCCAGTCAGGAGCCAGTCGTGCCTGCCGGCGCAGGCTCCGGGACATGGAATCCCAGGTGCAGCTCTGCATGGCGCATGTTGAGCGCGATCCCCTCGGCGTGCGTGAGAGGGCCAATCGCCGCGCTGGGAACCGTTGGAGCTTCGACTTTGAGCCGCTCCATGACTCGTCGCAAACGCCCGAGCGCTTGGTCGAGGTCCATTGGTTCGGCCCCTAACGTGCCGCCCTGAACCCCCGGTATCTTCACGCCCGCCCGCATTTTCCCGTACAGAAAACTGCGCTTCCGGAGGCGCAGAAACCACCGGATGAAGAACGGCGGCTTGATCGGCGCCGGCGTATAGGCGTATTCCGCCCAGGTGGCCAGGTGTCCGAGAGTCTGTCCCAGCGTCCAGTTGCCCAGATGCCCGAGCCGGCCGGCGCGTTCCGCCTCGGCCAGGCGATCCACCTCGGCCATCATCTGGTCGATCGTCTCGAAGTGCAGCGGACGCCGGTCGGCGACCTTCGCGGTGTCGATGGGACCTGCCGCAGTTGGATTGGTTTGCGGAGACATGCACCGCACCTCCCGTTGCGATTCCGGCGGACCGCGTTTACATCTCAATCATCTGGACGCCGCCTTTTTCCGGGTTGCCTCCCCGCCACATTATCGAGCCGATCTCACCTATGGGGTAAATATCTCCTGCAATACTTCTAACACTCGCGTCGTCGATCGTGCATCCAAACGCCCTAGCCGCTTGATAAGACGAGTATGATCCACTGTGCGGATTTGATCCAGCACCACTTGCCCCTCCTTGCCTTGAAACCGGCACCGTACGCGGCTTGGGTACGCAGGCCCCTTGGTGGTCATCGGTGCAACGATGACGGTCCGCACATGGCGGTTCATCTCGTCCGGTGAGACGACCAGGCACGGGCGCGTCTTCTTGATCTCGCTGGCAATCGTCGGGTCCAAATTGACGAGGTGGACCTCGAAACGCCGTATTACCATTCCCACTCGTCCTCATCCCATTTGGACAGAGAAGGCGGCGCATCGTCGATCAAGGCGTCGTCGCCCCGGCGGGCCATCTCCCGGAAGGCGGCGTCCCAGCCCTCGCGCGGCTTTCGTACAGAGCGAATAACCAGGGCGCCGTCCTCGGCGCGGATCTCGACTTCGCCCTGCAAGCCGGTCTGATCGAGAAGCGGTTTGGGGATGCGGACGCCGCGGGAATTGCCGATGCAGACGATGCGGGTTTTCATGACCGACGCCTCCAGGTGATTACAGTGTAGCTACGTGGCGGCCGTCGGGCAACGGCACCGCAGCATCTTTACCGCGGCTGAGTCGGCGCCGGGCTTATACATCCATTGAGACGCTATATATGCTGGTAGATTACCCGGCAGGAACAACCGAGAATCTGCTCGAACTCGACTTTGAGCTTGTCATCTAACCTTCCGATGTTGGGGTTCATGGCCTCGATCCCGAACCGGCCGAATCCTTGCGGCCATTCGTAGGTCAACTCGTGCAACGTGTGTTGCACACCGCAGCACGGCGTGGCAGCCTTCTCGAGTGGGAAGCCTGCCTTGTAATCCGAATCCATCCGCGCCCGCCACCATGGGACCGGGATATCGGCACCACAGTTCGGACACAGGATTCTTTCAAAGTTCCCGCCGCAGTCGAAAAACCGCACCGCCTCCGTCATTGTTGCTTTGATTTCACGCGACCGCGGCGCAATTTCCCTGAACCGTTCGAGTGCCTTTTGTTGGCGTTCGCGTGCCGGCACATGATGTGGATCTTCGGGGATCAAGATTACATAGTTATCGGACACTGGATTCCATCCTCCGCCAGGTTACGCCGGCCGCTCGCCCAGCTCCTCCATCCGCACCGCTCGCCGCTCCCGGTTTGATCGGTAAATCGCCGTGAACATCGCCGCCACCGCCCGCCCGTCGCGCCCCGACGGCTGCGGCTTGCGCCCCTCCAGCACCGCTTGCAGGAAATCGCGATCCTGCAAGGCGTGATAATGCACAACCGGGTCGATCCGCCGGAAGCGCTCCCGGTCCTCCGCCTGCCAGCCGGCCAGAAGCGCCTCCTCGCCGGGGACCGTCCACACGTCGTTGAACGGCGGTTCGGCCATGCCGGTCATGCCGGCGATGAAGGTCGCGCCGGTGTCGGTCTGTACGCCGATGGACGCCCCGTTGGACCCGTGGACGTGGACCTTGGTGTAGACGCCGGGCTTCTGCGATACGCTCGTCACGATGCTGCCAAGGCCGCCGTTCTTGAAGCGGATCGCCGCCACGGCCGAGTCGTCCACCTCGATGGAGGGATGATTCAGGTTGGCCCAGCAGCCGCTGATTTCCTCGATTGGTCCCATGAACCAGTGCAAAAGGTCGAATTGATGCGGCGACTGGTTCACCAGCACGCCGCCGCCTTCCGTGTCCCACCGGCCGCGCCACGGGTCGGAGCGGTAATAGGCCTCATCGCGCCAGCTGAGCATGAGGAAAGTACCCAACGCCGGCCGGCCGATCTTGCCGGCGTCGATGGCTTCGCGCATCCGCCGCACCGGCTCGAAGAACCGCCGCTGGCTGACGACGCCGAGCTTGGTCCCCGTCTTGTCCGCGGCCGCCAGCATGGCGTCGCAGTCGGCTAGGTTCGCCGCCAACGGCTTTTCCACCAGGACGTGAACGCCGGCCTCCGCCGCCCGGATCGCCGGTCCGGCGTGCAGCGGGTGCGGTGTGCAGAGGATCACCGCCTCGGCGCCGGAATCCTTCAGCAGATCGCCGATGTCCGTGTAAGGGCGGACGCCGTAGTTCTCGGCGAAGGCGGCCGTGCGCGCCGCGTCGCTGTCGCAGACGGCCGCGAACTCCGCCTCCGGCACGCTTTTCAAGGCGTCGGCGTGAATCCGACCCACCTTGCCGCAGCCGATCACCGCCGTGCGCACGCGCCGCATATTACGCCTCCGGAAAATACTTTTCTACCATGCGACGCAGGAACGCCAGCGACTCGGCCATCTCGTCCATGCCGTTCATGCCGTCCTCGATGCTGATCCAACCCGCGTAGTGATGGTCGGCCAGGATGCGGAAGATGGCGTCGTAGTCGTTGAGGCCCTTGCCGGTGACGCCGTGGCACAGGTTCGGCGAATAGCCGAGCGTGCCGTCGGTCTGCCGCAGATCGTCCAGCGTCGCGCCCTCCGCGAGATAGCGGTCGCTGGCGTGCATGGAAACGACGCGATCCGCCACGTCACGGAGCAGCTGGATCGGGTCGTCGCCGGCCACGATCGCGTTGGATGGGTCGTATTGCACGCCAAAGTATTGCCGATCGGGAATGGCGTTGATGATTTCCAGGAAAACATCCTTTTTCTGCGCGAATTCGGGGTGTATCCAGAAGCCGTCCTTATAATGATTCTCCATTCCGAGGATCACATCCTGTCCCCGCGCAACCGGCAGCAGCTGCGTAATCGCGTCCACCACCCAGGCGACGCCCTGCTCTCGGCCCAGTTCGGGGTAGCGCTGTCCGCTCAGGACGCGGCAGACCGACTTCGGCCCTCCGAGCCGGCGGCAGACGCCAAGCCTTTCGATTTGGCGATCGAGGGCGCGTTTGCGAGCGTCGGGATTGGGATTGGTGAAATCGGGCGAGCAGCAGAGCATCGGCATGGCGAATCCGGCGGCGTGGATCGCCTCGCCGACGCGGTCGAGGTAGGCAGCGTCGAGGCTGGTGAAAAAGCCGTCGTACATCTCCAGGCCGTCGGCGTCGAGCGAACGGGCCATGTCGATCCAGTCGAAAACCGACATGGTGCGGGCGCCGGCGATCTGCTCGATATAGCACTTGGGAAACGCGGAGATTCTCGGCCGCATCGTCACACCTCCCGGCGGGCGGTGTAATCGTTGTACGAAGTACGCCCGGCGGGAATATCATGGGCGCTGAGGGCCGCCGCTGGGCATTGTTATTCTTTGCGTTCCGCCGGCCGTTGTGGTGAAATGGCACGCAACCGGCAGCGAAGAAACCAGTGAGCGAAGGTTCCAAGGCCCGCACCGGAGATGCGTCATGTCGCAATTGAAAAACGTCGTCGATCCGTTCGGCGAAGTCAATGTTTACCCGGCCGGCGCCGGCCGCGTCCGCGTCGTCGCCACCATCCTCATGGAGCCGCACAAAGAAGGCGCCCAGACCGGCATCGCCCTGGACGGCTCCGGCTCCATGGCCAAGCTGTACGGCGTCGACGACGGCAGCCGGGTGCTGTCGCCCATCTTCGGCGGCCCCAAGAAGCTGCACAACGACATCACGCCGGTGGCCCAGCAGCTGTGCGCCTACCTGGCCCGCAAGATCGACGCCGACGGCGGCACTACCTGCATTTACTGGGCGGTCGGACCCGGCGGCGGCCAGATCGAGGTGGTCGGCGACCTGACCGCCGACCAGGCCGAAAAGCACATCTTCGGACCACCGCGGGATTTCGGCACGGGAACGCAGCTGTTGCCGGCCGTCAAGTACTTCGTCGAGCGCTTCAAGGACGCTCCCTGGGGCTTTTACATCTTCATCACCGACGGCGAGCTGCACGACCTCGACGCTGTGATCGACTATAGCAAGCGCCTGGCCCGCGAGGTGGCGGCCGGCCGGCGTAATCCGCTCAAATTCGTGCTCATCGGCATTGGCACGCAGGTGAACGAGGCGCAGATGACCGAGCTGGACGACCTCGACGCCGGGGTGGACGTGGACCTGTGGGATCACAAGCTGGCGGCCGAGATGCGTGTGCTGCAAGAAATCTTTGCCGAGGTGGTTGACAAGAACTCCCGCGTCTCCGACAACGGTCGGATTCTCGACCCGTCCGGCCGCGTGGTCAAGGACTATTCGGATGCGGGACTTCCGGCATATCTGGAATTCGAGATGCCGTCGGCCGACTATTTCACGCTCGACGTGAATGGCCAGCGCATCAACCAGCCGCTGTCGGATCACGTGCAAACGTCGGCGCCGCCAATTCCCGTCGCCGCCCCGCCGGCGCCGCCGCCGATCCCGCCGGCCCCGCAATGGCAGGCGCCGCCTCCGCCGCCGATTCCGGCCGCGCCCAAGTGGCAAGCCCCTCCGTCGCCGCCGATTCCGCCCATGCCGGCGATGCAGGCGCCGCCTACGCCGCCGCCCCAATCGAAGGCCCCGGCAGCCCGGCGGGCGGACGAGGACGATGATGACAACGCCCTGTGGAAGGGCATCGACCTGGAGTTCAACAAGGAAGGCGCCAAGGCCGAAGAGGAAGTCACGGATGTGGAGTTGGAGGAGCAGAAGGACGACGAATCGACCTAAGAGGGCGAAAGAATCTCACGCAAAGACGCAATGCGCTGCTTCTCCTGGTTCCCACGCTCTGCGTGGGAACCCTGCTGGGACGTTCTGCGTCCCGTTACTGGCTGGATGGGACGCACAGCGTCCCGACGTTGCGCCCACGCAGAGCGTGAGCGCCAGGTGAATGGAAGCGTCTTTGCGTGATGTTGTCTTGTTACGTCAATTGCCGGAACACCCGAAGCGCGCGCGGCAGCATGTCCACCTCCAAGTCGTGCAGCCCGTCTTCCGGCAGACAAAAGAACTCGCCGTCGGTGTGGACGATCAGCGGCGCCTCGGAATGGAGCGTCGCCCGCCGGCAACGGCCCATGCGGACAAGTGGATGATCGGTCCGCAGCCGTTGCGCCGCCATTTGCGCCATGAAAACGAGCAAATCCCACCGCGTCAACGCCCCGCCGTGGACGTAATCGAAGAGACCGTCGTCCATCACAGCCTGCGGCGCCACGACGAAATTGCCCTCGCGCCGGCCCACGGCGAGACTCAAGCCCAGCGTCGGCGTCGTCAGCGGCGGCCCGTCGTCCAGGCCCACCGTGGTGGCCGGCGTGGTGTACTGAAAAAGAATCACGCGCAGCACGGCCAGGCCGTACAGGGGCAGGCCGCGCAGACGGCGGATGCGCCGCGATTCGCGCGTCACCAGGCCGTTAAAGCCGGCGCCGAAGCCGTTGACGAAATAGCGGCTGCGCGCGCCCGATCGCACAAGGCCCACGTCCACCCAACCCGGTCCCACCGCCCCATCGGGCCGGCGCGTCCAGCCGTCGGCGAGGCCAAGGCTGTGGACATAGTCGTTGGCGGAGCCGACCGGGATCGGGGCGAAAATCACCTCGGACTTTCCGGATCGCAACAGGCCGTTGGCGACTTCATGGACCGTGCCGTCGCCGCCGGCCGCCGCAACAATGGGATAGCCGTCGGCCGCCGCGTGCAGGGCGAGCGCCTCGGCCTCGCCGGGTCCGGTGGTGAGCCGAAATTCCGCGCGGCCGGCCAGCTCGCGGCGCAGGCGTTCCATCCGGATGCGCGCCCGGCCTCGTCCCGCGGCGGGGTTGCAGATAACGCAGATGTCGGCTTGGGACGCAGGCATGGAGGTTTCTCAGCAGGATGGCGCCGCTCTGTGCCCTTTGCAAGAACGGTCGCGACGGGCGCCCCGCTGGGTCGCAGCGTCAATCGCATGGAAAGCGGCCTTGACCACGACGCCGCCACACGCCACGCTACCACGATCAGGCCGTGCGCCGCCGCGCAAAAGGAGGACGCCATGTCCGACCATACGCCGTATCAGCAAAAGATCATCAAGCGTTATTACGACAACCAGGACACGATCCAGCAGCAACGCCTTGCGGAGCTGGTGAGCGAGCTGTATCTCAGCACCGGCAAAAAGCGGCAGCGCGTCTGGGAATCCGTCGTGACCGCCATGCAGAAACTCCATGTACCGCAATCGCGGATCGACCATTTGCGCGCCCAGGACAATCCGGCCCTCGTCGCCCAGGTCGTCAAGGAATTGGAAGGGAAGGGCTGAGCGCGGCGACGCGCGGTAGTGCAGGAATGCGAACGGGCCGGCGATGTGAATTGGGCGTCCACACCGCCGGCCCGCTGCTGTCGGCGCATGCCGGGAGGAAGCATCAGCGGCCGTAGCCGCCGGCGGCCTGAATGGGGGCGCCGTTGGGCAGGAGCAGAGCGCCGGTCCCGGGGGCCGCAGGCGCGATCGGAGAAGCGGGAGGCGGCGCCAGCGTCGGAGCGGCCGGGACAGCCTTGGCGGGGGGAGCGGCCGGGTCGGCGGGAGCGCAGCAGTCGCCGCCGTCCGGCAGGTCCATGCCGATGCCGTCGCCGGCATATCCGTCCATGCCGAAGCGGCCGTGGCCGCAGCGGCCGCCCGGGCAGCCGCCCGGACCGTAGCCCGGGTAGCCGCCGCCGCAGAACGGATTGCAGCCGTCGAAGGTCATGCAGCCACTGGCGGACGGGCTGAAGGCGTTGTAGGGCCGAATGCAGATTTTGCCGCAGCCGCCGCCGCAGCAGCCCCAGCATTCGCCGCACGGCCAGCAGTGGTAGGGGATCAGGCCGAACGTCCAGGCGTGCGACGGGACCGCACTCAGGCCAAGGCCGGCCAGGGCGAGGATCGAGGAGAGCAGAAGTTTTTTCATGGCGGGAGGTCGTCTCGGGAGCCGGGCGCACGGCCGCTGCCGCCGTCCTGGCGGTGGGCGCGCGCCCCGGAATCTGCTTCACTCTAACCGCGCCATTCGAAGCAAGACGGCTCTGGCGCGCGCATTTCCTCGGATTGCCGCGGCGCTGGGACGTCACAACGATTGCCATGTCCGCTGGCGTCGCCATCCGTCCATCTTTGCGGCAGGAGCCACTATAAGCGGACAGCAGCGGAAAACCGCTCAAGTTGCGTCACTGCAGCGTCGGCACAGCGTCCAGGTCGAGGGCCGATCGTCGGCCGCGCCGCCACAGTTCGACTGCGGCGGCCGCCATCGCCGCGTTGTCCGTGCAGAGCGCCATCGGCGGAATGAACAGCTCGGCGCCTTCGGCGCGCGTCATCTCCTCTAAAGCGGAGCGCAGCCGTCGGTTGGCTGCGACGCCGCCGCCGACCGCAAGGGTCTTGCGGCCCGCGGCGTGAAGCGCCTGTTTGCACTTGGCCGTCAGCACGTCCACCACTGCCTGCTGAAAGCTGGCCGCCAGGTCGGCGCGGCGCTTGCCCTGCGGCGGCGGCCGCGGCCGCGTTTCATTCTGGCCCGCCAGGGCGTACAAAACCGCCGTTTTCAGACCGCTGAAGCTGAAATCCAATCGATCCTCATGCCAGAAGGAGCGCGGGAATCGGAAGGCCGTCGGGTCGCCGGCCGCCGCCTCTCGCTCCACAGCCGGTCCGCCGGGAAAGCCGAGGCCCAGCAGGCTGGCCACCTTGTCGAATGCTTCTCCGGCTGCATCGTCA
This sequence comes from Gemmataceae bacterium, assembly GCA_035546275.1. Classification (GTDB taxonomy): domain Bacteria; phylum Planctomycetota; class Planctomycetia; order Gemmatales; family Gemmataceae; genus UBA4732. Next base: position 354 of record DATKHW010000125.1, on the reverse strand, counting down.
AGCGTCCCGCCGAGCCGCTCGAAGGAGACGGCGTCCAGGCAGTGAAACAGCGTGGTGTGCCCACCGCTGACGACGAGACCGACGCAGGGGAAAATGTCGCGGCCGGCGGCGAGGCGGCACGCATAGATGTGGCCGTGGACGTGGTTGACGCCAAGCAGGGGCACGTCGAGCGCGACGGCCAGCATCTTGGCGGCGCTGACGCCGACCAGCAGCGCCCCGACGAGGCCCGGCGTGTTGTGGACGGCGACGGCGCCGATCTGATCGAGACGGACGCCGGCCTTCGCCAGCGCCTCGTCGATGACCGGCAGCAGGCGCTGGAGGTGGGCGCGGGCAGCGACCTCCGGCACGACGCCG
>DATKHW010000124.1:0-3905 GCA_035546275.1 Gemmataceae bacterium | reverse complement strand
GCTGTGGATGCCGACGGTGGTCAACGGCCAGGTGGCCATCCAGCTGGCCAAACTGACGGCGGCCGGTTTTCCGGCGACCCTCCTGCGCTCGCTCGTCCTGGGCTTGGTCAAAGACGCCGTCAAGGAGTCGTTCATCACGGCGACGGATGAGGCAATTATCGTGGATGTACAGCAGCTTGTTCGTCGGCAGAATCTTCCCATCGCAGTGTGCTTTGAAGTCCGGGCCGTGTCGTGCGTCGAGGGCGGCATTTTCGCGGAAGCGGGATGGCCGCCTGCTGCCGGGCGCTGAAGTGCAGCTGCAGGGTCGCCGGGAGGTGGTCCATGCGGCGGTTGTCATACATGCTCGCGCTGACTGCCTTCGGGATCGCCGCCGCGGCCGAAGCCAGTCCCCGCTTCCTCCCGCAGCCGACGTCGGAACCTCTGGCAGTCCTGATCGGCAAATCGAAGACGATTCACGTTCTGAAAGCAGAGTCGATCGGGCCCAAGGGCGTCGCGTTCAAGACGGCAGCGGTCCTAAAGGGCGACCCGCAGCAGGCCCCGTTCAGTTTCCTCGCCAATAGCTCATGCGAAGCTTCGTTGCACCCGGCGACCTAGTTCTATGCTTTCGCCAGGACGCCGAGGCGGTGGTGCTGCATGTTGGAACGTGCTGGGCTCTTGCTGTGGAGCCTATTGCCGGGCGCGAAGAAGAGAACTGGTTTTGCGTGGACGAGGATCGGTACGGCGTGATTTACGAGGGCGCAACGCCGGCCTTGCGCGATCACGTCGCGGCCATTATGGCGGGTCGGGAGACCACTATCACAGCCCGGGCCCCGGCAGCTCTGGGCGAACCCGACGGCGGCCGCCTATTGCGCATAAAGGCTGGCCCCCATCGGTGCCAAGGTCGCCGACCTGTCGCCGCTGAAAGACCTGAAGCTGACGGTGCTGTTGTGCGACAAGGCGAACATTAAGGATCTGTCGCCGATCAAGCATATGCCGCTCAAGGAAATCCGTTGCGATTTCGATCGGAAACCCGACGGGGACGTGTTGCGCGCCGTCCCGACGCTGGAAACGATCAACGGCAAGGCGGCCCCCGCCTTCTATAAATCGCAAGGTCTCGCACCGCCGCCCTAGTGCGAGTTGCCGTTGAGCTTGTGGTCGATCGTCCGCGTCAGCTCGCTGAACTGGTCGCTGAGCGGCTGCTGGGGGTTGCTCCGCCACAGGATGTCGCCCGTCTCGTCGATCAGCACCAGCTGGGGGAATCGGTCCACGAGAAACTGCGTGCGGACCGGACAGGGGCCGGTCTGGGAATCAGCGCCAATCAGGATGGTGTAATTGATGTTATTGCGGAGCCGAACCTCGCGGATGCCTTGCTTGGCCGACGGACCGCCGTCCTCATATGCGATTCCCACCACCTCTAACCCAGCCTGGCCGTACGCGCTTTGCAGCTGGACCAGATGCGGAACGGCTTCCCGGCATGGGGCGCAATTGCTCTTCCAGAAGTCGAGCAGTACAAGCTTTCGCGGCGGATCGCGGCGGAACTCCCACGGCTGGCCGTCTACCGTCGGCAGCGAGAAATTGTCGAGCCGGTTGCCTTCCAGGACGCAGAACGGTGGGGCGCTGCGCAGGGCCGGAACCTCATGCCGGGCCTGTTCCGTCGGCGGGGGGGCCGCCGGCGGAGCGGCGGGCGGCGGCGCCGGGTTGAATGCCGGCGGCGGCGGCAGCACGGGGTTGGGCTTCGGGTTTGGCACGGACGCCGTCGGCGGCGCCGGGATCTTCTGGAAGCCGCCCGATTCGGGAGGCGGACCTTCGGCGATCTTGTTGAGCGGCGGCGTCGAGGGAGCGGCGGCGCCGGAGCCGGGCGTCGGCTTCGGCGGCGACAGGACGGCTGGCGGCGTGCCCGATTGCCTATCGGCCGACGGCGGCGCGGTCGGCGTGGACGGAGTCGCATTCGGCGGCGTCGGCGGCGACAAGGGCGGCGGCGTCGAGGGAGATGTGAGGTCCTCGCTGATGTAAATCGACAGGCGGGGATTCGGCGGCGCCGCCAACGTCACGCCGCTTAACAGATGGTCGCCGTCCTTGCTGCGAGCGATGAGCTGATAATGGTGGCCCTGTACCAGGCCGGGGATGAAGAAATAGCCGTCGCTGTTGGCGCGGAAATCCAGTCGGGCGGCCGGCGTCGGATTCGCATCCTCCAGGTCAACCAGCTGAATCGATGCATCCGGCACGCGCTTGCCGAACGCCTTTTCAACCACTTGACCCGCCAGGAGGACGTCAGTCTCAGCAGGCGGTCCAGTCGGGCCGCGCGGCGGCCGCGTCAGTTTGGCGCCGGTGAAGGGCATTCCGGGCGCGTCGGCCGGGTCTTGTTTCGGGCGCGGCCCGGCGCACCCGAGCAATCCCAGGCAAATGGCCGCCAGCGATAGCCCGATACAGGTGCGCACATCAAGGTCCTCGTCGGGGATTCCTGCGGTCGACTCCCCAACCGGATCGGACGAGCGTTCGACGACGGACGGGAAACGATTCCAGGCCGGGCCCCGGAGCGCAGGGGCGCCGCCGACGCACGGGCCTTCTTCCATGAACGGTGATTCCGCGTAGTACCCGGCAACTCTTACCGCGAACCGGCCGCGCGTCAAGAGCGATTGGCGAGCGCCGGCGCCCAGAACGCCCCGCCTCGCCGGAGCGCCCCGAACCTCCGGCCGGGCCGGCAATCTCTCTTGTCGGAGCATGGGGCCGACGGTATAGCTCGTGCCGATGCGGCCGCCAGCCCCGGTTTCGCCGTCCTTGACGGGTTTTGAGGCATGTAATATCGTGAGGATTCGTGGGACAGACGGAAGACTGGCCAGAATGGACCCTCGGGGACCGCGATGACCAAACCGGAACTGCACGTCTATCAGCAAACCCTGCTTGCGCTGCGCAGCCGGCTGCGCGGCGATGTGTCGCACCTGGCGAATGAGGCCCTCGGCGCCAACGGCGCCAAGAACGGCGCATCGCACGCCCCGGTGGACATGGCCGACGTCGCCACCGACAACTTCGAGCAGGAATTCACGCTCAGTCTCATGCAGAACCAGGAACAGGTGCTCGGCGAAATCGCGGAGGCCCTGGAACGCATTCGGCACGGCACGTTCGGCCGTTGCGAGGAATGCCAGAAGCCCATCGCCAAGGCCCGGCTGCAAACGCTGCCCTACACCCGGCATTGCGTTGGCTGCGCCCGCAAGGTACAGCAAAGCTCCTAACCAACGGCTCTTGTCATGAAAACATATCGCGTGGTGCTGTGGGCGTTGGCTCTGGTCGGACTGGCCGCCGATCAGGCCACGAAATACGGCATCTTCTCCTGGCTGGACGGCGCCCAGCAGGATCGATTTTGGCTCTTGAAATTCGACGACGCCCACGGCTTCGCGCTGGCGCCGAACCCGAACCTGAACCGCGGCGCCCTGTTCGGCCTCGGCCAAGAGGAAGGCTTTGCCAACAACGCGTTCGCCTTTGTGAGCCTGCTGGCGGCCGTGGCGATCGTCTATTGGAGCTTCCGCCGCAGCGCCGCGCGCGACCTGTGGGTGTGTGTGGCGCTGGGGCTGATCCTGGCCGGAACGCTGGGCAATCTCTACGACCGCGTCGTTTTTCACGGCGTGCGCGATTTCCTCCATTGGAACTTTCTGTTCAACTGGCCGGTCTTTAATATCGCCGATTCGTGCCTAGTGTGCGGGGCGGGTCTGCTGCTTCTGCAAGCGTTCGGCCATCAAGCCGCCGGCAAGGCGCTCCCTGCGGATAAGACGCCAGGGTCTTGCATGGGTGCGACGCCGACGGCCAAGGGATAAGCAAGCAGAGTCTGTTCCTTCGTTCCAGATCTGTGTTCTGGAACGCCCTCCGCGAAACTACAGTTTCGCTTCCTATCCCCGACATTTACTTTGGTTGAACGACTTTCAGCGCCGCAG
>DATKHW010000123.1:0-4067 GCA_035546275.1 Gemmataceae bacterium | reverse complement strand
GCCGAGGAACTCGCGCCAAAGCCGATTAAAGCGATCGATGCTTTCGGCTAACTCGCGCAGCGCCCGCCGCAGCGCCCACGGCGATGTGGTCGGCTCGATCACCTCGCGCAGCTTTGGGGTCAGTTCCGTATGCAGCCGTTGCAGCAGGATGACCTGTTCGTCGTCCAGGAGGAACGGCCGCACCGCGTCCCAGCTTCCGGCCAGCGCATATAACATGCCGAGCCGCGTCCGCACCATTCCCAGCCGCTCGTCGCGCTCCCGACGGCATTGCGCTGCCAGCGCGTCGAAGGCGTCCTGCACGGCCCGCGCCCGCCGAACGTAAGCCGGCGGGCCGAAGCGCGACTCGAAAAGGCGATCGCCGCAGTCGGAAACCAAAGCGTCGTCCACCCGAAGCCCTCCGCGCCGCCGTCTAAGACGCTTCCGATTCCGCTTCGGCTTTCGCCGCCTCCGCTTCCGCGGCCTGTTCCGCCTCGGCTTGCAACCTCTCCATATCCTTGTCCGTGTCGTCTTTCATCGTCTCCGCATTCTGCCTCTTCATCGCCTCGAGCTTCGCGCGTTCCGCTTCCCCCTTCCTAATCGCCTCGAGTTTCGCCCTTTCCGCCTCCGCCTTTTCTGCCTTCTGTTCGCCGAAATAACCGACCCAGGCTAGATCTAGCACCTTGGGAGTCAATTCCAGCGGCCGGCCCTGAAAACGGCAGATGTCACGGGCGCGCTCGATCAGGTCGCGCGGCTCGCAGGCTCGCAGCGGCCGGTGCTGCGCCCGGTAGCGGTGCAAAAGCCGCTCCATTATGTCCCCGGGCGCGGTCGCCCCATGGCGCTGGGCGTATTGCTGAAAGATGCGCACGTACTGTTCCGTCGTGGGCGGTCCGAGATAAAGCCGATAGCCCATGCGCCGCAAGAAGGCGGGGTCCGTCACCAACTCCGGGTTCAGGTTCGTCGCCACGATCAGCACGTGGCGCAGTGGGACCTGGATCTTCTGCCCCGTGCGCAGCGTGAAATAGTCGATGTGGTACTCCATCGGCGTGATGAAGCGGTTGAGCAGCTGTTCCGGCGACACGCGCTCACGGCCGAAGTCATCGACGAGAAACACGCCGCCGTTGGCCTTGAGGTGCGGCGGCGCCTCGTAGCAGCGCAGCGTCGTGCTGTAGATCAGGTCGAGGGAATCGAGCGTCAATTCGCCGCCGACGATGACCAGCGGCCGACGAATTCGCACCCAGCGCTGATCGATGGCGGCAGCCTTGTCCGGCGGAATCGGGACGCGCTGGTGACTCTGGTCGTCGAAGATGCGGATCACGGTGTTGCCGACCATGATGGCGTAGGGAATCCAGTAGTCGCCTTGCAGGGCGCCGTGAATCTGCCGGCCGAGGCTGCTCTTGCCGTTGCCGGGCGGTCCGTAGACGAACAGGCTGCGTCCAGAAGAAACGGCCAAGCCGGCCAGCTGTGCCACCTTCTGCGACACGACCAGGCCGGACAGGGCGGACGCGACGTGCTCTGGCTCCACGGGCGGGCTGGCGTTGAATTGCCAGCGCAGCATCGCCGCATACGCCTCCAGGCGAACCGGCGCCGGGCCGATGTAGCCGCACACCTCCAGGCAGCGCGCGGCGTATTCACGGCCGCGGTCGGTGATGCGGTAATGGGAGCTGGTTTGCGACGTGGTCAGCAGCTCCTCGGTCATGCCTTCGCGGCACACATCCAGCAGGACCTCCTGCACGAGCGGCAGCGACAGGTTGAGCTGCTTGCACACCCATTCGGTGGTGAAGCGGGAGACGGTGTAGGCCAGCTTCACGACCAGATCGACGAGAGCGCCGTCGTCCAGGCGGACGTTGGGGACTGTGTTTGGCGCCTTGGGCGCGATGAGGTCGCCGACCCGGGTCATGGGCGGCAAATGCGGGTCCTTGGGGGGGGCGTCGTCGGTTGCAACACTGGAAGCCATGGGTCCGTTCCTGCGAGTCTGCTGATCATTTACCGCCGCCGCGGAGGTTTCTGATCTGATGAAACCAGACCTTAACACGGCCGTCAAGCGCCGACTGTGGAGAAAGGCACGCCCCAACGGCGCCGTTGACCGCCTCGAACGCATCCCGTACATTGGACATGTTCCAGCCCCTTCGGTGTTCGGTTCGCCGTGACATGCTCACGAAGCGCATCATCCCTTGTCTGGACGTGGACCGCGGTCGGGTGGTCAAGGGCGTCAACTTCCTGCAGCTGCGCGACGCCGGCGACCCCGTCGAGGTCGCTCGCCGCTACGAGGAAGCTGGCGCCGACGAGTTGGTCTTTCTCGACATCAGCGCCAGCCATGAAGGCCGTGCGATAATGCTCGACGTGGTGCGCCGCGTGGCCGAAGAGATTTTCATGCCCTTCACCGTCGGCGGCGGCATCCGCACCCTAGAAGACGCCACGCGCCTCATCCAGGCGGGGGCCGAGAAGGTCAGCATCAACTCGGCCGCCGTCAAGACGCCGGAACTGGTCGCGGAAGTGTCGGGCAAGTTCGGCCGCTGCGCCACCGTGGTCAACATCGACCCGCGCCGGGTCCACAAACCCCGCCCTCCCCTCGCCCCTGGCGGGAGAGGGGTTGGGGGTGAGGGGGAGGAGTGGTGGGAAGTCCACGTCAACGGCGGCCGCACGCCGACCGGCCTGGAAGCAGTCGCCTGGGCCAAGCGCGTCGAGGAGCTGGGGGCCGGCGAGATCGTCCTGACGTCGATGGATGCAGACGGCACCAAGGCGGGCTATGATCTGCCCATGACGCGAGCCGTCGCCGACGCCGTCGGCGTCCCCGTGGTGGCCAGCGGCGGGGCCGGATCGCCGGAACATCTGTTTCGCGTGCTGACCGAGGGCCGGGCCGATGCGGCGCTGGCCGCCAGTATTTTTCATTACAACGAATTCGGCATCGAAGCGACCAAAGCGTATCTCGCCGAACGCGGCGTGCCGGTTCGCATGCTTGGCTCGCATAGGGGACACGAAAATGGCCGACATTGACGATGCGAAGAGCGCTCAGAACGAACTGCCGCACATGGAGATCGACGGCGGCGCGGCGCCCGCCGCTCCGGACCGCGTCCGTGAGCTGGCCGGGCGGCGGCATCTCGACCCCGGCGCCCGCGCCGCCACGGCCGAAGCGCCGGCCAAGCGGCCGGCCCACAAAGACACCGTCCCGCCCCGGCCGCCGGCCACGCCGACCGCCGTCTCCGACGGCGGCATCTTCGCCGACGACGACGCCCCTATCGAGCCGACGCCGCCGGCGGCCGTCCCGGTCATGACGCGCAAGGAGCCGGAGGTCAACAAGCTCTTCCGCATGGTCATGGAACATGAGGCGTCCGACCTTCACCTCAAGGTCGGCCAGCCGCCCATGATGCGGCTCCGCGGCGACATCCGCCGCATGAAGATGCGGCCGCTCACCCAGGAAGACATGGAGCGTCTGCTGCTGTCGCAGCTGTCGGCCAAGCATCGCAAGATCCTCGACGAGGAAGGCGGCGTGGACTTCGGCTATGTCATCGGCGCCGACGAATGCCGCTTCCGCGTCAGCCTGTTCAAGCAGCGCGGCCGGCTGTCGCTGGTTTCCCGCCGCGTCAACAACGTCATTCCGAACTTCGCGGATCTGGGATTGCCTCCCTCCATCGAACATCTCTGCAACTACTCGGAAGGCCTTGTCATCCTGGCCGGCGTCACAGGCAGCGGCAAATCGACGACCATCGCGTCGATGCTCGACTATGTCAACGCCCGCGAGCCGCTGCACATTCTCACCATCGAGGACCCCATTGAGTTCACATTCACCGATCGCAAGTCCTACATCAACCAGCGCGAAATCGGCCTGGACACGCGCGACTGGCACAAGGCCCTCAAGGACGCCGTGCGCCAGGATCCCGACATCATCCTCATCGGCGAGTTGCGCGACGTGGAGACGTTCGAGGCCGCCGTTCACGCCGCCGAAACCGGCCACCTCGTGTTCGGCACCATCCATGCCTCCAGCTCCGGCACGGCCATCAACCGCATTCTTGACCTGTTTCCGCCAGACAAGCACGCCGCCATCCGCCAGGCGCTGGCCAACAACCTCAAAGCCGTTGTCGCTCAAAAGC